>CAMWVK010000277.1 GCA_947177675.1 uncultured Mucispirillum sp. | reverse complement strand
TCCTAAAAAACGCATAATTTAATTTACCTAAACTAATTTTATAGATAATAAAATACGAATATATATTCTATTAGATTTTTTCAAAAAAGTAAAGCAATATTATCTAACGAATAAAAAAAGACCACCACTATACATAGCTCACTAGTAAAGCTCAGTAAGGATGGTCAAAATCTATATCTTGAGTTATACCTCATAAGACAAGTTCCAGTATATTGACTAGCTCACCCGATACCTTCTTATACAAGTACAACTACTCCAGTATTTTATAGTTAGAATGACATTCTATAATATAATAATTGTCAAGAAAAATAATTTACTTGCAATTAAATATAAACAGTATATATTATAAATATTATCTTTCACTTCTATATGAAGTCCCCTGCTATATGCAGGCTTAAAGAGTCCTACTGGGACTACTATCAATATAGACCTATATATTTAGCTTTCAACTATACACAGTAAGACTGTGCTTATATTCAAAAAATAAAAATATATATAAAAACAGGAGGTTGAGTTATGTATTCACAAGCTCAATTAGAATCTTTTTTTGGCAGTAATTATGATGCCAGCACATTACCTATAGCATTTACACATAATGGGATAATGGCAATTATTCCTTTTTTAGTTATTATAGGATTAATGTTTATAATAATTCATTATCAAAATAATAAACAAGCTAGGAAAGAATTATTGACAGTTGTTTCAACTGCAAGCAATATAATTAATACAGACAGCACACCTAATCAGATAGTCAGTAATGCTGTTAATATATCTGAAATTTTAGATATAGAAGAATATGCAGAGCAGTCATTTTATTCTGCAGAAAATATTACTGCGATAGATATTAATGCAATGAATGATACAGATACAGCCATTCAATCATTAATATATGCGTTAGAAAATAATGTAAAATAAGGAGAAAGGAAATGCAAAGTCAAATATTAAAAGAAAACTTTAAAACTACAAGAGATAAAATAGAAAAAAGCACATCAGAAAAGAAACAGCTGATAGGTTTATCAGTCAGCAGCTTAAAGGATATAGCAGCTCTTGTGAAACATAATATGCAGGCATACAGCACAGTATATCCTGCATTACAGAATATGAAGATAGAGAGATTAGGTCTTTATTATTCAAAAGAAGATGGCTTAATATGCTATGTATTTTCAATTAAGAATATACTTGAGAATACAGAATATTATTTATTTTTCCATTATGACTGGGAAGAAAAATTTGATTATAAGTCATACTATCTTACATCAAATACAGATGATGTTAAAAATTTATATCTTACTTATGCAGTATTAAACAGCATAAGTGAAAGAGAAATTGACGAGATGGGTAAAACTTTAGTAGCTGAGGCAGCTAAAGTAAATCCATTAGTCAGAAAACTTAAAGAGCTGCAGGGACAGCTTGGTGGAAAGACTAAAACCACCAGCTATTATAAAACAGCTTAATATTATTTCAGCTCCCACTAGGGAGCTTTATTTGTGTAATATTATTCATAATGACCTTTGCAACAAATGATATATAATTTTTATTTTCAACTTTATATATCGTAGTTTAAAAGTATTTCCTGCCAATTAATAGGAAAACCCATAAGACTAATATCTACTGTTGGATATTTATTTAATAATTTAATAAGTTTTGATATAAATTCTTTATTAGTATAACCAGTTTGTTTTAATAAATAAGCAATAATAACTATAGATACAAACAATTTATTAGGGATAATATCTATATTATTAAACTTATCTTTAGAAAGTCTAGGAACTGTAATAAAGATTTTTGAAAATAATAAACCGTGATGAGCAATAATATTTCGTAAATATACTAAATGTCTTAATCAGCTTATCAAAACTTTTTCAGAGTTTTTTCTAAATCCAAAGTATTCCGTCATTAATTATTTGGTATAACAATTTTTAATGTTTTCAAAAATTTTTGATCCATTTCCAAATGAAGAAGTTTTAAATATCATCCAGCTTGGAGGATTGCCTTGATATTTATTTTTAAAATGTTGCTTAAATTTTTCACTAGAACGATCCCAGTGGTGAAATAATTCATTTTTATCATTTTCATAATGAGTACTGTCATAATATAACTCACTGTTAATATACCATGTTTGTCCATATTTTAATGAAAAAACATTTATTAAAACAGTTTTTAAAGCAATTTTAATTTTGCCAATTTCTTGAAATAATAACCCTTTTAATTCGGTATCAAAGTTATAATCATTCCAAATGGTTTCCCAAGTAATATTGTTCTTAATAGTTTTATTATTTTTATAAGAATGAAAATAGGGATAAATATAACCCCTTAATCTGTAGTAACTTATACTATTTAAAATATTGGAAAGCTCTTGTTTTGAAATGCCTTGTAAACCATTTGCTATTAATTTATCAGCAACTTCTAAAGTTATTGGCATGTTATTATCTCCTAATATACATGATAATATATATTTTTTAAGGCTCTGGGATTTCTATGATTTTGAATGATATAATTTTAGATATAAAAAAGCAGGGACTAGCCCTGCTTGTATTTTTATAGCTTGTATATACCATACTCATCTTCTAATAATTCATAAAACTCATCATGTGTTATATAATCCTTACATGTTTCTAAAACATGACGAATAGTTGCATGGTCATCTTCATCATACAAACTTAAAATATATCTAATCTCATGTGGTTCATTTTTATTGATGAATTTATCATCTCTTTTTTTATTCATAAATTTCTCCTTGCAGGGTATTAGCCCTGCATAATATTACTTGTTAATTTTACCAGACTTATTTTTAGTTCCATCAACAAAAATATAAGACTGACCTGATTTCTGTGTTGGTGGTAATGTTTTACCTTTCACAGCTGTAATTTCTTTTGATTTGTTACACACTTTACCACTATTACTACAAGGCGAATACTGTCCTGATGCAGGAGCTTTAGTTCCTGGTTTGTAAGTTGTTGTTTTTTTATTTGCCATAATTATTTCTCCTTACAATAATATTGTTTATAGCTTTATTATTTAAAACTACAATTGTACAT
>CAMWVK010000276.1 GCA_947177675.1 uncultured Mucispirillum sp. | reverse complement strand
CATTACCTTTATTTTTTACAATAATGCTTATAACTATATAATAATTAAAATAAAATACTTACTAGAACTAAAAATAGACATTAAAAATTAATATATATTAATTATGTCTTAATATCTGATTTTAGAAGAATGCTCCCATGTTATTTTATTCTCTTTGCGACTTAATTTCTTATGAGCTGTTTTTTTTGGAAAAAATACATGATGTTTTTTTATGTAAGTATAGGCGAATTTATTTCGGCTATGCGTGGTTATAAAAATTCAAGGATGAATTTTTATAAAAAGGCTTAACAGGTTTTGCCAGCTGATTGTCTGAGCGAAGCGAGTTGCAGTGGCAGTGGAGAAAAAACAGCGAATGTTTAAGGAATTGGAGCATAAAGAATGAAATAACAAAACTTTGATTTGTGAAATGTGCGGCGGATAGATAGTTTAAGATATTCTGCATATACTTATTAATTAATAAAATAATTATTCCATATTTTATTAATAACAGCTTTTTTAATCATAGTTTAAAAAATTGGTGGTAAAGTAGATATATTACATATTTACTTTATAAAGATAATATATTATAAATAATTTAGGGACTATATTATGAAAAACATTAATCGTAAAATTGACGGCAGATTTTGGCTTACAAATAATGGAGAATATTTTGCAGGCAGAGGCCGCATAGAGCTTTTAAAACATATTAAGGAAACAGGTTCTATTGCTCGTGCTGCAAAAGTTATGGGTATGAGTTACAAAGCAGCCTGGGACAGTGTTGATACTATGAATAAAATGACAGGGCAGGTGCTTGTGCTTAGAACAAGCGGCGGCAGACATGGCGGCGGCAGTAAAATAACAGATGCAGGTTTAGAATTTATTGAAAAATATGATAAATATACAGAAACTTTTGATAAAATTCTTTCTATTATTGATGATAATCCAGATATTGAAAGCTTTATTAACAGTTTTGATATAAAGTCATCTGCTGATAATGCTTTTAATGGAAAAGTATCAAATATTTCTGAAGGTGCAGTTTATTCAGCAGTGGAAATAGACTGTATCTCTTTTAAAATATATGCCTCTGTTTCAAAAAGCAGTGTAGAACGAATGGGTCTTGTGCATGGTGATTCTGTTACTGCATTAATTAACTCTAACCAGTTGGTCTTATCTCTTGATGAAAATATCCATTTAAGCTGCAGAAACAAGTTTACTGGCACAGTTAATTCTGTAAAAAAAGGTGCAGTAAACAGCGAAGTATTTATTGATTTAGATAACAGCAGTAAGTTATGTGTTATGGTGACTAATGAAAGTATAGACTGTATGGGTATTGCTTATGGAAGTAAAGTATCTGTTTTTTGTAAAGCATCTTCTGTTTTGATAATAAAACGAGTGTAAAGTGAAAAAACAAATTATTTTATTTTTTGTAGTGTTTTTATCACTGCACAGCTTATCTTATGCAGAATTTCAAGAATATAATGAAATAGAATATTTAAAGCCTTATAAAAAGCATAAAGTTGTGCTTTTATCAGATAATGATGCCTATGTAGACATATACAGCGATAAATATTATTCTGCAGCTCACAGATTAGAATATATTTCTCCAGAATGGAATTTCCACGGTGAAGATAATAAAAGCAAGGCATCATGGCTTGGCAAAATATCAGTTTATCCTAAAAATAATGTTACAAGTTACTTTGTAAGCATTTCTCAAGAAATATATACTCCAGATGATAAATCAGAAAATGTAAGTGAATTTGACCACCCTTATGCAGGGGGGCTTTACTTTTCTATTGGTGTAAATCAAAGGCGTGATACATCTTTTGAGCGTATATGGCTGGATATTGGTGTAGTTGGTAAATACTCTTTTGCAGAAAATGTGCAGAATGGTATTCATCAATCAGTAAATACAGAGCATAATTCAACTCTTCCATGGAGTAATCAGGTAGGTGATGAATTTATTATAAACCTGCATTACAGCTGGACAGGAAAGCTGCGTGTAATTAATACTAATATTATAAGTGCTCATTTACTGCCACAGGCTGCCATATCGTTAGGCAATGCTTCTACATATCTTGATTTAAATATGCGTTTGAAAATAGGTCATAATTTAGATGCATCTTTTGGCACTCCAAAAATGAATTTTGGGCAGGATTTTAATGGAGTAATAAGTGATGATTTTTCTATTTATGTATATGGTGGTATAGGATACCGCTGGACATTAAGGAATATATATATACAAGGCAACACATGGGAATACCCTTTTAGACAGAATTTAGACCCATTTGTTTATTATTTTGAAGGGGGTCTTGCTATAGCTTATAAAGGTTTTGAGCTTTCATACAGTGTAACCTATAAAAGCAAAGAATATTTTGGAGAGCCTTCAAACCATACTTTTGGCTCAATAATGCTTAGCTTTGCAATATAGCTAAGAATGGTTAATGAAAATGTATATATTGCATATAGTGATTAAATATAATAATATATTTTGCATAATATCAAAAGAGAGGGATATGTGACTTTTATTGACTTTTGTGCTGGTATTGGTGGCGGAAGATTAGGATTAGAGCTAAATGGTCTTCAATGTATAGGATACAGCGAAATAGATAAAGAAGCAATTCAAACATATAAAAAGCTGCATAATGCTGAAAATGAAATAAATTTTGGTGATATAACACAAATTAATCCTGTTTTACTGCCTGATTTTGATTTATTGATAGCTGGATTCCCATGTCAAACTTTTAGTATTGTAGGTAAAAGAGAAGGGCTTAAAAATAATAGAGAAGGACAAATAATATATTATTTAGCTAATATATTAAATATAAAAAGACCACAATATTTTATTTTAGAAAATGTTAAAGGTCTTATAAATCATAACAGTGGAAAAACTTTTAATGAAATTTTAGCATTATTAGAAAATGCAGGCTATGATGTTTATTTTGCTGTTATTAATTCTATAAATTTTTTACCACAGAGTAGAGAACGAATATATTTTATAGGTATAAAGCACAATACTAGAATAAAATATTCTTCTTATGAATTAAATAATATCCTATTTAG
>CAMWVK010000275.1 GCA_947177675.1 uncultured Mucispirillum sp. | reverse complement strand
ATTTTCACCAATTATAATTATTAAATCCCCCCCCCGTTTTCAAAATCATTCAAATAAAATTTTTCAAATACTTGAGCATCATTCGTAATACCAATATTCATACAATTTTGTAGTTTAATATATCTTGTATCCATAACTCTCACCTTATAAGTTTATTTTGAAATAGCATATATTCAAGACTAATAAAAAATAGTAAGAATATATGCTAATTTATCATTTTACATATATTTTATAAAAAATTTTTACTTCTTTTCCCAAAAACGCATTGTGCCGTTTTCTGCCAAGCTTATATGCATATCATAACATTCTCTTAATATTTGAGGTTCATGATGATTGCCTGTTGCTTTAACAGCTCTGTCAAAATAGTCTTTTAAGTAATCTTTATATGCAGGATGAGCACATTTTTCTATGATTACTTTAACTCTGTCTTTTGGGTCAAGTCCACGAAGGTCTGCAAGCCCCTGTTCTGTAACAATAACATCTAAATCATGCTCAGTGTGGTCAACATGTGGCACTTTCGGAACAATTGCTGATATACCAAATTCATCTGTTTTACTTGGTCTGCATGATGGAGTGTGCATTATTGAAAGAAAAGCTGCACGAGCAAAATCACCTGAGCCGCCTATACCATTTAACATTCTTGTTCCTCCAACAAGTGTTGAATTTGCATGACCATAGAAATCTACTTCAACTGGAGTATTCATAGAAATAACACCTAAACGACGGACAACTTCTGGATTATTTGAAATCTGCATAGGTCTTAAAAGAACTTTTTCACGATATAAATCATAATTTTTCCACCAGTGCTCAAAACCTTCATTTGATAAAGAAACAGAAGTTGCATTAATAAATTTACATTTACCAGAGTCTAAAAACGGCAAAAATCCATCTTGAAGAACTTCACTATATACTGTTAAATTATCAAATGGAGAGTGAGTTAAACCAAGCACAACTGCATTTGCAATAGAGCCAACACCAGATTGTAATGGAAGAAGATTTTTAGGCATACGACCTGCTTTTACTTCTGTCTGGAAGAAATCAATAATATGCTGAGCAATAGTTTCAGAAACTTCATCACTGCCCCTTACTGCCCTGCCATTATCTGGCTTAGTTGATTCTATAATACCAATAATTTTATTTTTATCTGTTGGAACAAAAGGAGTTCCTATTCTTTGCCTTACATCTGTAATAGGAATGATTTTTTTATAAGGTGGTATATCACTTACAAAAATATCATGCATACCTTCAAAAGAAGGGTTATGTGTATTGATTTCTACAATAATTTTATCAGCCATAGTAATAAATTCTGGAGCGGCACCAACTGAACCTGCTAAAATAATATTACCATTTTCATCTATTGCAGAAGCTTCAATAATCGCAATATCTAAACCGCCGCCGTTGTCTTTTGTGTAAAAACCATATAAGAAATCTTGTGAAAACATAGATAAATGTTTATCACCCATTTTGATTGAGCCGCTATTAATTTTTTTATTCAAAATTTTTGCTGTTTGATATGGCCAGCGCATATTAGTTAATTCTAATTCTGCCCATCTGTCTTCAACTTCTGCACCCATTGATGCACCAACAAAAAGATTAAAACGCCATTTACCTTTTAAATTATTTTTTTCTACATAGTCTGCAATAACAAGTGGCATTACTTTCGGATAGCCTACTGGTGTAAACCCTGAAAAACCCACATTTAACATCCTTTTTTCTGTTTCTTTAAATAAAGGAAGAAGTTTTTCTGGTGTAGTTATTTTTGAAAGCAGGCTTTTATCCCGTATTCTGTTTTCTAATTCAGACATAATATATAGTCCTCCTTTTTTTATTATATAAATTATCCTCTATAATTTACAGGTATATAATTACAAAATGGCTCTTCTGAAAGGTATGAACCAGTCACAGCGTATGCTCTTGCACGACAGCCGCCGCATATTTTTAAATACTTACAAACACCACATTTTCCTTCATAGCGTCTAAAATCTCTTAAATCTTCAAAAAGTTGTGATGTTTCCCATATTTCTTTTAGTGGTGTTTCAAATACATTACCTGCTGGTTCTGGAAAATATGAACATGGCAGCACATTACCTTCAGAATTAACAAAGCAGATTGTCTGACCTGCTATACAGCCTTTCCCGCCGCCTGTAGAAAATGTAAGAGAGCGGCGTTCTGTATCTTTGCCTTCTTCTTTGCTTTTTTCATGCCATATTCTATAATACTGCGGTGCACATGTTGGACGAACCAATATTTCATCTTCCTGCCTTTCCATATTATAATGCCATTCTAATATTTCTTCATAATCTTCTTTTGAAACAAGCTCTTTAAATATTTCTTCCCCTCTTCCTGTAGGAACAATTAAAAACATATACCATGCATGAGCACCAAGAGATTTTGCTTTTCTAAATGTTTCCATAATATATGGCTGGTTTCTTTTTGTAAAAGAAGAATTTATAATAAATTTAATACCATGTTTATTAAATAATGCAGCAGCTTTTTCTACCCCTTCAAATGCTCCTGCAATACCACCTCTAAAATCATCATGAACTTTTGCATTTGGACCATCTAAACTCATAGAAACAATTCTTATACCCGATGATTTAATTTTTTCACATACTTCATCTGTAACAAGCACCCCATTTGTAGCCATAGCCATTTTAAGACCAGCATTTGTGCCATATTCAGCTATATCAAAAACATCTGGTCTTGTAAGTGGCTCTCCACCAGAAATAACAACAACAGGTGAAGCAAAAGAAGATATATCATCTATTAATTTTTTAGCTAATTCTTTAGTAAATTTACCAACAGAGGAAAATTCCTCTGAAGAAGAACGACAGTGAACACATCTTAAGTTACATGCTGATGTAATTTCCCATGCCATCCATTTTAAATCCCATTTTTTTTCTTCCATATATGCACCTTAAAGCTCTATTATATAAAAATAATTTAAATTAATTTATATTATTATATTATAAAAGTCTATTTGATTACCAAAAAAAAGTTTTTTTTTATATTTTTTACACATTTACTTTAAAAATCTTCCGTAT
>CAMWVK010000274.1 GCA_947177675.1 uncultured Mucispirillum sp. | reverse complement strand
ATTACTTTTTCACCAACAGAAGCATACAGTATAATGGAAAATATGCATGAAATGGTGCTGGAAAGCCAAAGACTTGCAGACAGTTTGGAATCATCTATTAAAGCAAGGGAAGCAGTGCTTGAAGATTTATCAGATTTAGTTGATGAGAAAATATTAAGATATGAAAAAATAACTGGCGAAAAATATAAAAGTATTCAAAAAGAGAAAAAAGAAGTTAAAACTGAACAGATACATTTAGAAACAGTATTAAAAAAGCAGGAAATCCCAAAAGAGCAGGTTATACAGAAAGATAATAAAAAAGATTTAAAAACAAAAATACTGTCTCTTAATGCTGCAGGTAAATCAAGCATAGATATTGCCAGAGAGCTTGGCATTTCAATCACAGAGGTCCAGCTTGCATTAAGGCTTACTCCTAAGGAGCAGTAAACAGTGGATATAAGTATTTCTTCCTATAAAAACAGTATGCAGCAGATAAGCATAAATGCAGGCGATATAGTTTATGCAGCAGGTGCAAAGGCAGGAAGAAATGGCAGCTACATATTGAATATAAACGGAAAAAACATAGAAGCATTTTCAAAAGATTTGCTTTTTGGAAGTCCATTAAAATTAATGGTATTAAAAACAAATCCTTTAGAAGTAGGGCTTTTAAAACAGCAAAGCAGTAATAACAGTTTGTTTCAAACAGGGGATAAGCTGCCTGTCAAAATATTATCATCAAATAATGGTATTTTCAGTGTTGAAATTGGTGGTAAAATTTATACAGCTGGAATACTTGCAAATTCAGGCAGTGCAAAAATAATGGCAGAAGTTATTAAAACAGAGCCCCTTTTAACACTAAAAGAAATAGATATTTCTCCAAAGCATACAGCACTTGCTGCTATGGCAAAAGAAATATCAGTATTTAATCAGAAAGAAACAGCAGCAGTATTAAAAGAGTTTGGTGCAATACATTTATCATCTTTTATGGCTGATGATATTAAAAAAACATTAAGAAACAGCGGTCAGTTTTTTGAATACAAGCTTTCAAAAGGATTATCTCTTGAAGGTGATATGAAGCTGGCAGCTTATATTCAGCAGAACAGCAGTGCAGAAAATGCAGTGAGTAAGCTGCAGATTGCAAATGTATTAATGGGTAGTGATTTTTTTTCTTTTTTTGAAAATGATGAGCTTGATTTTGATGATGGTATAATAAAGATTACTAAAAACAATAGTAATTCATATTCAGTATATATTAAGATGAATTTTACAAAAATAGGGGAAACTATTATCAGTATAATAAAGCATTATGAAAATTCATATTTAATAACTGTTCGCTCAAAAGTAAATATTATGGCAGAGCTTTCAAAACTGAAAATAAAAAACTGCAGGGTAGTATGGAAAGAGATGCAGGAAAAAGATAGAGATTTTTTTCAAATCAAAAAAGAAAATTTAAGAGAAATGAATGGGTTTGAAAGAATAGGCTAGGTTTATATAAAAATGGTTATATAAAAATTCTTGGAATATAATATTTTAATGGACTAAATAATTTGGAGTAGTAAATAATGAAAACAATAACAAAAGCAAAGCTGATATGCACAATAGGACCAGCATCTAATAACCCTGATGTAATTAGAAAAATGATAGAAAACGGAATGAATGTAGCAAGGCTTAATTTTTCTCACGGCACTCATGAAAGTCATAGAGCAACAATTAATCTTGTTAGAAGTATTGCTAAAGAAATGGGAGTGCATGTTGGCTTTCTGCAGGATTTATGCGGACCAAAAATACGACTTGGTAAACTTCCTGAAGAAGGTGTCAGGTTAATTGTTGGTGACTACATTGCACTTGCTTCTACAAAAGAAAAATGTGAAAATGCACTTCCTGTAGAGTATGATGATTTACATAAAGAAATAAATATTGGAGAAAGAATACTTTTAGCTGATGGAATGATGGAGCTGCGTGTTACAGGTATAGATGGTGTTAAAGTAATATGTGAAGTAATAACTGGCGGTGTGGCTTATACAAAAAAAGGTGTGAATATGCCTCAATCTGATTTACATGTTCAAGCATTCAGTGAAAAAGACAGAGTAGATTTACAAATGGCTTTAGAAGAAAAGCTTGATTTTGTAGCACTTTCTTTTGTCCGCTCTGCACAGGATTTGGAAGAAATAAAAAGCATTATAGATAAAAGTGAGCATAAACCTCTTCTTATTGCAAAAATAGAAAAACCGCAGGCAGTAGATAATTTGGAAGAAATACTTGATGTTGTAAATGGTGTAATGGTTGCCCGTGGTGACTTAGGGGTTGAGATGCCTTTGGAAGAAATACCTTATATTCAGAAATATATAATTAAACAGGCAAAAAAGGCAGGCAGAATAACAATTACAGCAACACAGATGCTTGCAAGTATGGTAAAAGCACAGCGTCCAACAAGAAGCGAGACTACAGATGTGGCAAATGCAGTAATTGATGGCACAGATGCACTAATGCTTTCAGATGAAACAGCAAATGGTGATTATCCAGATACAGCAGTTGCCACTTTAGCCCGTATTGCAAGGGCTGCAGAAAAACATAATAAACAGACACTTGATTTTGATTCTTCATTATTTAGAGACAGTCATACATTTACGCTTGCAATAGGAAGAGCTGCATGCTGGCTTGCAAAAGATGTTGGTGCAAAATGTATTGTATGTTATTCTGCAACAGGACTTGCACCATACTGTATTTCAAGATTTCGTCCAGAATGTGAGCTGTTAGTGCTTACTTATGATGAAAAAGTATGTAATATGACAAGTCTTATATGGGGAGCTCAGGGTGTTATTTCTGAATTAATGACTGATTTAGATTCTGTAATGGAAACAGCAAAAATCAAAGCTATTGAAGCAGGACTTGCAGAACAGGGAGATACTATTATAGTTACAGCAGGTATGCCTTTTGGCAGAACAGGCACTACAAGCCTTCTTCGCTTAATTCAGTTGTAATATAAACATATAAAAAGATAGAGAAAGTTTTCCGCCTTTTTACAATATTAGCATAGTCAGTTTATAACATATGTTAAAGCATTTAATTATGC
>CAMWVK010000273.1 GCA_947177675.1 uncultured Mucispirillum sp. | reverse complement strand
TTAACATATCGAATTCCATTTTCTTGGACACAGATCTGATTTATTTAATAAATCGGCAAGCCTTATAAAGCTTTCAATAAGCTCACTGCCTGCTTCTACTCTGCCAAGACTTGAATATGAATGTGTTACAGAGGATACATCCATATTATCAAGTAAGTGTATAATTTCTGTCATAAGCTGTATATTAACTGCCAGCACCATAGCCACATAAGGTGTTTCTCTGCTAGCTTTTAGGACATAGCTGGAGCATGGTATTGGAGCACCTTGAAATACTATCTGCCCCTGCTTGTAATCTATTATTTCACTGCCTGCTGCATATCTTTTTTCTCCCTGAATAGAAAATATTAATACAGGCTGCTGCAAACATACTTCTGACTGAACAGGATTATCACGCCTTACTATTAAAAGACCATCTATTTTAGTATCATAAGACTGAGATTCTGGCATTAAAGGAAGCAGTGCATTTAATAATTTATGTTTATTCTCTTCAAAGTAGATGTTCATTTATCCTCCATTTATGGTATAGTATATATATTTTTATTTTGGAAGTCTACTTTGTAATAAAATTATGCAAAAAAATGACAGTATTGTATCTTTTTTATGTATAAATAATTGATTATATTATAAAGTAAAATATATTTTAAGGAGATTTATATGTCAGATATTTCACGAAGAGATATATTAAAAGCAGGTCTTATTGCTCCAGCAGTATTGTCAAGTGTAAAAGTTGATGATTTATATGCAAAAGAAAACACATCAACTGTATATATGACTAAGGATTTAAACCCTGAAGGTCTTAAAAAAATATATTCATATATTAATAAAGAAATTACTGGAAAAGTGGCAGTAAAACTTCATACTGGTGAGCCACACGGTCCAAATATTATCCCACCTGTATGGATAAAAGAATTTTTAGCAGTAATAAAAAAACCAACTATTGTAGAATGTAATGTGCTTTATCCCAGCCCAAGGCAGACTACAAAAGGTCATTTAGAAACACTTAAAACTAATGGCTGGACATTTGCCCCTGTTGATATTATGGATGCAGATGGAGAAGTTAATCTGCCAGTAAAAGGCGGAAAACATTTTAAAAATATAGCCTTTGGAAAAAATATTTTAAACTATGATTCTATGGTTGTGCTTACTCACTTTAAAGGTCATGCAATGGGTGGTTTTGGCGGCTCTTTAAAAAATATTGCAATAGGCTGTGCTTCTGGCAAAACTGGTAAATCTCAGCTGCATGAAGGAATGTGGGGAGCAACTGGCGAAAAATTTATAGAAAATATGGTTGAAGGCGGTAAAGCTGTTATAGATCATTTTGGAAAAAAAATAGTGTATATAAATGTTATGAGGAACATGAGTGTAGACTGTGATTGTGCAGGCACATCAGCAGCTAAACCAACAGTGCCAGATTACGGCATACTTGCTTCAACTGATATTTTAGCTATTGATAAAGCATGTGTTGATATTATCTATAATATGAAAAATAATGCAGGAAAAGATTTAATTCAAAGAATGGAATCCCGTCATGGACTTCGTCAGCTAACTTACATGAAAGAAATGAAAATGGGTAATGATAATTATAAAATAGTAGAAGTATAGCAGTTACTATGTAATATATAAATCTTATTTGCAAAAAGCGGAAGCATTATTTTTAATACTTCCGCTTAATTTTTAATTATTTTATGGTGCAGCAGGCACACTGCCAAATAAATCTATTGCAAATGGAGCAACTAAAAATCCAAGAGCAACAGAAAGCACAATCATTAAGACACCTGTAACTAAAAATGAATGGTTGAATATATATTTTCCTATCCGTGTAGAGCCTGTATCATCCATCTGCACAGCACCTAATAATGTTGGGTATGTAGGCAGTATAAATAATGCAGAAACTGCTGCAAAAGATGCCACAATTATATATACATCACCATTATTTTCAGGTGTAATACCAAGGGCTATTATAACCGCTGGAATAATTGCTTTTGCGGTAGCTGCCTGAGAATATAAAAGCATAGCTGCAAACATTAAAGCAACTGCCAGCATAAACGGATAACTTCCAACAACATTTTGTGCTATTTCTGTAATACCTTCTATATGTCCCCTTACAAAAGTATCGCCAAGCCAAGCAACACCTAACACACATATTGCCGCAGTCATACCAGAACGAAATGTGCTTGTATCAACTAATTTTGAAACATCAAGTTTGCAGGCAATTGTTATAATTGTAGCAATAGCAAGCATAAAGCTTATAATCGCATGGTCTCTTTTCATAATAACTGGGTCTATCCATTTTAATGCATCACTTATTGCACTAGCATAAATAACAACTGCTATAACACCTATTAAAAATATTAATACAGAAAGTTTTGCCCCTTTTGGAAGCTCTTTATCTTGAACTGAAGCATGTGTTTTTTCAATAAGACCTGCAGCAAGTCTTTCTTGATATACAGGGTCATCAGAAAGTTTTAAATGAGAAAATTTATTTACAATAAATGCCGCTGTCATACATCCTAAATAAGTAGTAGGGATACATATGGATAATAAAAGAGGATAGCTGACACCTAAAGGCTCTAACACACCACTTAAAAATATAACTGCAGCACTTACAGGAGAAGCAGTTATAGCAATTTGAGAAGAAACAACAGCCAATGCTAATGGAGCTGACGGTTTAATATTCTGCTCTTTTGCAACTTCAACAATAACGGGTATCATAGAAAAAGCAGTATGCCCTGTCCCTGCAAATAATGTTAAAAGATATGTAACTGTTGGTGCGAGATAATTTATTTGCTTTGGATTTTTCCTTAAAGCCTTTTCTGCAATTTGCACAAGATAATCAAGCCCCCCTGCAACCTGCATTGCAGTAATTGCTGCAATTACTGACATAATGATAAGTATAACATCCCATGGAATAACACCTGGAGACATACCAAGACAAAGGGACAAAATAACAACTCCAAAACCTCCAGCATAGCCAATAGCTATACCACCTAGACGAACACCTAAAAATATTGCAGCCAATAGAACTATAAACTGTAAAATTAACATAAAAGTATCCATACAACAC
>CAMWVK010000272.1 GCA_947177675.1 uncultured Mucispirillum sp. | reverse complement strand
CAGAATGTCAGGACTGGTTTTGTGATTATATATTAGATAAAGGTAAAAAGAATAAAAAAATTAATGAAGAGTCTAAAACTGATGAGTCAGTAGAAGATACTCTTGAAGCTGAATTTGATGAATTATTTAAAGACGAAATTGATGATGAGAAATATGATTATGAAGATGACTATGTTGATTGGATTGATGAACTTACAGATGAACAAGCTAAAGAAATATATGAAAAATATATAAAAGGAGTTGATGAAGCTCCGACTATTCTAATAGAGTCATTAGAACAGTATAAATATATAACTATAAATCAACCTAATACATACAATATGAGGTTCATTTCAAGTGAGTTAAGAAGAAAATGTAGTGATTGGTATTTTGATTATATATTTGGGGAGAAATTATGAAAGAAAATAATGCTTATAACGAAATGAAAAATGCAGAAAATAAAAAGCCAAATATTAAGATATTTGTATCCCATAGAATAGATAATGAAGCAGAAACTATTGATAACCCATTATATATAAATGTCCGCTGTGGAGCAGTATATGATAAACGGGAAAATATAGATATGCTTGGTGATGATACAGGAGATAATATATCAGAAAAAAGTGAAAGCTTTAATGAACTTACAGTTCAATACTGGGCTTGGAAAAATGTAGAAGCGGATTATTATGGATTATGCCATTATAAATGGTATTTTTCGTTTTCGGATAAAAAATACAAAACAGATATATATTCAGTTGTTTGGGATGACCATATTACTCGTAACAGTATTGAAAAATATGAACTTACCAATTATTCAAATATTAAAAAATTATTGCAAAAATATGATGTCCTGATTAAGGAGCCATCTATCGTATCAAAAGAAGGTTTCAAAAATGTAAAAGAGGAGTGGAATGCAATAGGGTATTATAAAATGGAATATATAGATATGTTATTTGAAACCATAGGTGAATTATATCCTGAATATCTTGTATTTGCAAAAAAGTATTTTGCTAGTAATAGATTTAGTCCATATAATATGTGTATTATGAATAAAGAAATGTTTAATGAATATAATACTTTTTTGTTTAATATATTATTTGCATTAGAAAATAAGATAGATACAGTTAATCTTCCAAGTGTAATGGTATTACGGCATATTGGAGAAAGGATTTTAAACATTTTTTTAATGTATAAGCGAGCTAAAAACAAATTAAAAATAGGATATTTACAAAGTGTACTTTTTTGGGGCTGTCTATAATTTTGAAGAACAGTTAAAACAATTTAAAGCAAGTCTATATATTCCGAAAAATTTTGGAGTATCAGACTATAATATTTTAATGAAAGAAATAAAAAAGATAGTCATAGTAAAAGCTTTAAGCAGTGAATTAGACTATTATTTAGAAGAAGAGTCAGCAAGTAACAGTCGTAATTGATATATCAGTAAGACTATTCAAATAGAAGCAGGTAAAATATAGTTAAGCACTCCAAGATACAGTAATTCTACCTTTGAGCCAGTAATATTGAAGAAAGGACAGGGTAAATAAAGTATATTAGATGACTAGATACTATCCTTATATGCAAGAGAAATGAGCACACGAGATATATGGAGTAGATGTATCTGTATCTTTAATATCACGAGTAACAGAAATGTAATGGAAAGTATCCTAGAGTGGCAAAATCGCCCATTAGACCCTGTATATCCGATAATCTTTTTAGACTGTATAGTGGTTAAGGTAAGCCAAAATAAAAGAGTTATTAATAAATCAATTTATCTTGCATTAGCAATAAATTTGGAAGGTAAAAAAGAGCTGTTGGATATTTGGATAAGTGAAAATGAAGTTAATTTTGGTTGCAAGTGCTGACAGAAATACAAACACGAGGAGTAAAGGATATTTATATAGCTAGTATAGATGGTTTTAAGAGCCTGCATCAAATTTTGTGTAAAATTATTAATTTCCATATTCCATCTTAAATCTATTTAAAGCAGGTTTCTATTTTCTGATAGGAGCAGTTCATTTTTTAGCAGCCTGTTTTACAGCTAAGAAAACAGCTTCAAAAGCAGCATGGTCTTATGAAATATTTTTTTATTATTAACAGCTTTCCTAATTACGCTGTTTAAAGATTTAATAGCATTAGTAGTGTAAATAACTTTCTTTATTTCATAAGGGTAAGCAAATAAAGTAGATATATTTTCCCAGTTATTTTTCCACATTCTTCTGATAGCAGGATATTTATTATCCCATTTATCAGCAAATTGTCAAGTTCCATATAAGCTTCCTCTGCTGTAACTGATTTATATATATTTTTTAAATCAGCAGTAACAGCTTTAAGAGAGTTTATTGCTATATGCACAATACAAAGCTTTATTTTAGTTTTTGAAATACTGTATTTAATGGCTTCAGGAGAACCTTTTAACCCATCTATACTTGCTATATAAATATCTTTTACTCCTCGTGTTTGTATTTCTGTCAATACCTGCATCCAAAATTTTGAGCCTTCATTCTAACTTATCCACATTACCAGCAGTTCTTTTCTGCCTTCCATATTTACAGCCAATACAAGATAAATTAATTTATTTATTTATTACTCATTTATCCTGATTTACCTTAACCACTATACAGTCTAAAAAGATTATCGGATATACAGGGTCTAATGGGCGATTTTGCCACTCTAGGATACTTTCCATTACATTTCTGTTACTCGTGATATTAAAGATACAGATACATCTACTCCATATATCTCGTGTGCTTATTCCTCTGGCATATAAAGCTAATATCTGGTCATCTAATATACTTGCTTTACGCTGTCCTTTCTTCACTATAGTTGGCTCAAAGGTTGAATTATGGTCTTGTGGAGTGCTTAACTCTATTTTACCGTCTTCTGTTTGAATGGTCTTGATGCTATAACCATTACGGCTGTTACTAACTTTCTAACTCTTCTTCCAAATGATAGCCTAGTTTACTGTTTAAGGCTTTTTCAAGCACTATCTTTTTAATTTCTTTCATTAAAATATTATAGTCTGATACTCCAAAATTTCTTGGGATATTTAGACTTTCTTTAAAGTGTTTTAACTCTTCTTCAAAATTCATATAAGACACCTTGTTTTATAACATAGTTTGTTCACTTATACAAAATTTTTTAC
>CAMWVK010000271.1 GCA_947177675.1 uncultured Mucispirillum sp. | reverse complement strand
CAGTTAAGAAAATTAGTTAATGAATTAATTAATCTATATGGCAAACCAAAGCAGATAGTTATAGAGCTTGCTAGAGATTTAAAAAATAGTAGAAAGGCAAAAGATGTTATTAATAAAAAAATAGCAGAAAATAAAAAACTTAATGAAAAAGTTGATAAAATATTGCAGGAATATTCTGAAAAATACCATACTCAAATTGTAAAAAATAAATTAAATAGGGATAAAATCAAACTGTGGCTTGAGCTTGGTGATAATGAAATAGATAGAAAATGTATTTATACGGGGGAACAAATAGGTATTGCAAAATTATTCAGCGATGAAGTCCAGATTGAACATATTGTGCCATATTCTAAAACATTAGATGACAGCATGAATAATAAAACTTTGTCAATGAGAAAAGCAAATTATTATAAAGGCAGTAAAACACCTTATGAAGCATTTAAGGACAGCAAAGATGGCTATAATTATGATGAAATACTTGCAAGAGCAAAACTGCTTAATAATGACAGCAAATTTAAAAGGTTTACAAAAGAAGCTATGGATATTTATAATAAAAATGGCGAAGATTTTATTGCAAGACAGCTTTCAGATACTCAGTATTTAGCTAAATTAGCACTTAGTTATTTACAGTCATTATATAAAAAAGAACATCACAGTTCTCTTTGGACTATACCAGGTCAGTTGACTGCACTTATCCGCAACTATTTAGGATTAAATACTTTAATTTCAGAAGATGATAATAAAAATAGAAGTGACCACAGACACCATGCGATAGATGCTTTTGTGGTAGCCATTACAAGCCGTTCTCTATTGCAGAAAATATCTTATGCAGCTTCATTGCAGGAAGATTTAGACAATAGAAATTTATCATCATATAGAAATAAACTGCTTGAAAAAATGCCAGAGCCTTTTCCAAATTATAGAAAAAGTCTGAAGCTTGCTATTGATAATATAAAAACTTCTCATAAAGCAGATAGAAGTATATCTGGTAAATTACATGAAGATACCGCCTATGGAATAGTTAAAGATAATGATAAGTATAATGTTGTTACAAGATGGGAGGTAGATAAATTTAAAGAGAAAAAACATTTTGAAATGATAAGAGATAATGAATTAAAAGAAATTGCCTGCAGCGATAGAGAATTGTTTAATAAGATTATTGAAACAAGAAAAATAAAAAGCATAAGAAAGCTGGCATCAGAAAACCCTGTAATTAAAATAAAAGATAAATCAGGCAGAGATTATAAAGCCTTTGCAGGTGGCAATAATATTTGTGTAGAGATATATGAAGTAGACGGTGTAAGAAAATCAGAAGTTATACAGTTATTTGATGCGGCACAAAAAGATTTCAAGCCAGAATGGATGAATAAATATCCTAATGGAAAATTACTCATGCGATTATTTAAAGGTGATGTAATAGGATTTATAGAGAATAGAAAATACCGTTATATGATTATTAGACAAATTACAAATGATAGACTTGTTTTGGAAGATATAAATTATATTTCAATTGAAAATAATCATATATTGAGAAAAGCATATAACCAATTTATCAATGTTTTAAATGCAAAACAATTTAATATCAGTGTAACTGGTATTGTTACTAAAAAGAAAACTGCAGATATTAATTTTTGGAAAAATAGAAAGTGAACCAGCGGATAATAGAAATAACTGATATGCAGGCACATTTAAGCCTGCATAGAGGTTTTTTAAAAGTCAGTATAAAAGATGGTAAAGATCATGAAATACCATTATATGATATTGGCGGTATAGTCAGTAATTCATACAGCATAACATACAGCAGCAGCCTGCTTGTGAAACTAGCAGAGTTAAATATACCATTTATTATATGCGGAACAAATCATTCTCCAGCTGCTTTTTTATGGCCAGTGGAAACTCACTCTTTAATGTCTGCAAAAATAGATAATCAAATAAATACTCGCAAAAGTTTTTATGAAAAAATATGGCAGGATATTATACAAATTAAAATTTATAATCAGTCAGTATGTTTAAAAAGTTTAGAAAAAGATGATAGAGGCTTAAAAGCACTTATAAAAAAAGTTATCATTGGTGATAGAGAAAATATAGAAGCACAGGCAGCAAAAATGTATTGGAATAAATTATTTGGTGATAATTTTGTAAGAGATAAAAATGCTGAAGGAATTAATACTTTGCTAAATTATGGCTATACTATCTTACGCTCTGGCATAGCAAGGTCTATAATGGGGGCAGGACTTCATCCTGCAATTGGTATATTTCACAAAAATAAATATAATTCTATGCGGCTGGCAGATGATTTAATGGAGCCATTTAGACCCATAGTAGATTATTTTGTATATAAATTCAGTAAAAAAGGAAAGTATGAGCTGATGCCTGATGTAAAAGAAAAACTTGTAAACATTTTATATTTAGATTTAGATGGTCCCCGTGGCAGAAGTCCTGTAATAAACAGAATGCAGTCATTAGCATATACTTATGCATATTCATTAGAAACATTAAAGAAAAATTTAGATTTACCGATACTTAAAATAAGCGACTTATGTGAAACAAATTAACAGGTTATTTATATGACTTATTTAAGTGGGTATAGGCTTATGTGGGTAATGGTTTTGTTTGATTTGCCAGTTACTACTGAAAAAGAGCGTAAAAAGGCAGCAAAGTTCAGAAATTTTTTAATGGATAATAGTTTTGAAATGGTGCAGTTTTCAGTATATATGCGTCCATGTCCAAGTAAAGAGCATGTAGAAAGGCTTGTAAAGTTAATAGAAAAAAATGTGCCTGAAGATGGAAAAGTGGACATTCTTCCTATAACAGATAAGCAGTATGAAAATATTGTAACTATCCGTGGCAGAGATAAGGTGCAAAGAAATAATCCAAACCAATATATTTTATTTCAGCCAGATATTGAGCATTTTTTGCCAGAGAGTGCAAATTTATAATCAAAAATAAAAATATTTTCGTAAAAATAATGTAATAAACCCCTTATAATAAAGGGGTTTATTTCTGACCTATTATAACATATTAAATATTGCGGTCAATACAGAACATGTAAAATAAAATAAATATTCTCTTATATATTATAACATATTAAATATTGCGGTCAATACAGAACATTCAATAATAATAAAAGA
>CAMWVK010000270.1 GCA_947177675.1 uncultured Mucispirillum sp. | reverse complement strand
ATTCTTTACGAAAGCAAAAGCACTTCATAGTGCCTTAATTAATTTTTATTCAAAATTTCAACACTGAATTTTGAAAACATGGAAATGACATGCGTTGCAGCTTCATTCTTTACGAAAGCAAAAGCACTTCATCGTGCCTTAATTAATTTTTATTCAAAATTTCAACACTGAATTTTAAAAATACGAAAATGACATGCACAGCAGGCTCATTCCTTACGCAAGCGAAGGCACTTCCTGTGTTTTAACTAATTTTCATTCAAAAATTCAACATTGAATTTTGAAAATAAGGAATGACATGCATTGCAGGATTATTCCTTATGCAAGCGAAAACACTTCCTGTGTTTTAACTAATTTTCATTCAAAAATTCAACACTGAATTTTGAAAACATGGAAATGACATGCGTTGCAGGTTCATTCTTTACGAAAGCAAAAGCACTTCATAGTGCCTTAATTAATTTTTATTCAAAAATTCATCCTTGAATTTTTGAAAACACGGAATGACCTGCAAAGCAGGCTCATTCCTTATGCAAGCGAAGGCACTTCATAGTGCCTTATAATTACAGGGTAACATAATGGCAAATATTGAGGATTATATCTTATGGCGTGGAGATTTAACTGTTTCTCAGGCACCTTTTAATAATGTTGATAACTTAATACTTTCAAACCTTGTGTATCTTATATTTAAAGATATTGTGCCAGAGCTGACAAATACAAAACCCACTATCTTAAACAAAATTACAGGCTTATTTAAGCAGAGTAATTCATTAGAAAATCAATACATTACAATATGCGATGCTGTTGCGAAAATGAATATACAAACAGAAAGCAAACACAGTGTTCATATATCAAAAGATGCTGAAATGGCTGTCAAACTTGCTGACTCCAAACGATTCTGCAATATGAAATTAATGTATTATGTTGATAAATATGATGAAGATATAGAAACTCAGTTTGCTGCCATAACTGTTATTATGGAAGATAATACTGCTTACATTGCCTTTCGCGGCACAGATGCAAGCCTTGTAGGCTGGAAAGAAGATTTTAATATGAGCTTTATGGAGCAAGTGCCAGCTCAAAAAGAAGCATTAAAATATCTTCAAACAGTTTCTTCTCTTATAAACATACCTTTACGCATAGGTGGACACTCAAAAGGCGGCAATTTGGCAGTTTATTCTGCACTGCATATTGATAAAAGCGTGCAGGATAGAATTATAAAAGTATATAATAATGATGGTCCTGGCTTTAAATCAAGCATACTTAAAACAAAGGAATATAAAGCCGTGAAGGATAAAATAGATACTATTGTGCCGC
Source organism: uncultured Mucispirillum sp. (assembly GCA_947177675.1). Classification (GTDB taxonomy): domain Bacteria; phylum Chrysiogenota; class Deferribacteres; order Deferribacterales; family Mucispirillaceae; genus Mucispirillum. Next base: position 1,844 of record CAMWVK010000270.1, on the reverse strand, counting down.
AGACTTCTATTATAGGTATGCTTTTAGAGCATGAGGAAGAATATATTGTTATAAAAAGCAGCGAAACACTCATAATGCAGCATGACCCTTATTCATGGCAGGTAATGGGGCCTGATTTTATAAAAATGGAAAGCACAACGACTAGTTCCCACTTAATAGATACTACTCTCAAACAATGGATTAATGATATGACAATAGAGCAGAGAGAGCAGTTTATTGACTTAATATGGGAAGTAATGAGTGCAACAAAAGTGAAATCTTTTCCAGAAATGGCAGAAAGCCTTTTTACAAATGCTGTAAAAATAGGAAAGAAAATAAATCAGCTTGATGGTAAATCAAAAGATACACTTTCTACTGCATTATCTATGCTTATAAAAAGTGCAAAAAATACCATTATGAAAGGCTTTAAATAAAATATATAGAAAAACTATATTCAAAAATATATGCTCACTTTGATTTATTAAAATATTGTAATTAGATTTATAACTAATAATAAATTTTTAAAAATTTTTTATCTTTAAAAATAAAGCAGGTTGTTTTTACATCATTTATTTTTTTCATAAGCAAGCAAAAGATTTTCTGCAAAAAACTTTCTAGCTTCAGGCTCTACTATTTCAAAATATGGTGCATACGGCATAAGGTCCATATATAAAGCCATATAATTATACACAGTTACCTTAATTGTAAATGGTTTTTCTGAAAGTATCTGCATATTTTTTAGTATTGCTCTATCTATAAAATATTCTTTTATACACTCATCTAAAATTATTTCAACTTCCAGCTCTTTATCACCAAACCATATTGATGTTGTATTTTCTATTATTTTTTTTGATTTTTCATCAAGTTCTACATATCCCGTTCCATCATGTGATAAAGATATATTTTCTATATAATCAAGCCTGTATGCTCTTATTTCTTTATCATCATTGCAGCCTATTATATACCAAAATCCATTATAGTAGAGTATCTTATAAGGTGATGTTGTTTTTTCTGAATTATTTTTATAAAGAAACTGTATTTTTATATGATTTTTTATATAAAATGATAAATCATTTACAACATCCTGCACTTTATTAAAATTAACTGAAGATGATTCCAACACTTGAATAGTTGGCTCTATACTTGTAATATTAAAAAGCTTAAATAAATTCTCAACAGCATCATGACGGTTTTCTGGAAACACTGATTTTGCATACTGCAAAAGTGTAGCTGTTAAGTAGCTGTCATCTCTTCTAATATGCTGGCTCAATTTATCTTTATGAGTAAGAGTGTAGCTGCCATCATAATTTTTTTGAATATTTACAAACTCCATCATACTTTTAATATAACGCTGAGCACTGCGAATATTCATACCAGTTTCATCAGCGATAAGCTGTGTAGTTACAGATGTTCTTTCTAAAAATAAATTAAGAACTTTAAAAAGTTTTTCAATCACACTATCTCCACCTGCTTGTTTCATGATTTCCTCCTTGTTTTTATATTATATAAATTATGGCGACAATACAAGTCGCTAAAAAAATAAAATTATCCAAAAAATTTGGAATAAGCAAGTCAAATATATATACTTATAAAGAGTGCAAAGAATGATATATATATCTTTCTTTTTATATATAATATCTAACCTGTGCAAAGCCTATAAAGTAAGTTTTTGTTATTTTATTCCCTATGCTCCAATTACTTAAATATTCACTGTTTTTTCTCCACTGCCACTGCAACTTGCTGTTGCTCAAACAACAGAAAAGTAAATCGTTCCAAAAAAACAGCTTATAAGAAATTAAGTCGCAGAAATAATAAAATAACTTATAAGTATTTTTTAAAATGTGATAAAATTGATTAATATATTA
>CAMWVK010000269.1 GCA_947177675.1 uncultured Mucispirillum sp. | reverse complement strand
AAGTATTGCTTTTGCAGATACTATTAATTTTGGCAATTCTTTCTTTAATAAAGACAGAGCTAACTCTATAAGCCAGATTATTACTATATCAAATAATACATCTACAGCTATGGAATATACTATTTCCTTTTCTTCCCATCTTTCTATGCAGACAAGTGATATTAAAGCTGCACCATTAACAGAAGAAATATTTGATAATGAAACTAATGAAACTTTTTCTACAATTAGAGAAGATTCATGTATTCAGCACTATGGAGAAACAGTATTTTCTATTGCAGCAGGTCAGAAATGCCGCCTGCACCTTACTTTTTCGCCAACTGAAGTTAAAGAATACTCAGAAATTATGTATATAAAAAGCTATAAAAATACTCTTGAATATAATATTACAGGCAGAGGTATCTTAATGCCTGATTTTACCATATTATACTATACAGATAACAGCGGTGAAAATATTGATAACAAAAGGGCAGAATATTCTATAAAATGGCAGAATGAAACTGCAGGCACAAAAAGTGATAAATATGCCTATATTAAAATATTTAAACCAAGCCAAAAAGATGCTTTTCCCCTTACTTATGAAATAAATGGAGATTCCGCATTTAAAATAGATTCAAATTTAAGCACATGCAAAATTTCAGGAAATGAAATAAAAGAACCAAAAGATAACCCATGTGGTATAGTTATCAGCTTTCTGCCAAGCTCAGCAGGAGATTTTTCTGCTAAATTAGTTTTTAATAAAAGAATACTTTCAGGTGCAAAAGAATATACTCTTTATGGAGCAGCTTCAGATATGCTTGATTTTGGCACTGTATATTTTGGCGGAAATGTGCAGAAAATATTAATACCTAATACAAGCGATACTGACCAGCACTATTCTATTTTATCAGAAAGTAAAGATTCAAATTTTAGACTGGTAGTTGTAAATAATAAGAATCTGCCATCATGTATTTCCAGTAATAATGAGACAAATTTTATGTTAAAAAAAGGTCAGTCCTGCTATTTAGGATTTACCTTTGCACCAGATAGAAATGCTGATTTTACAAAAAAAATTATCATAATGAGTAATTCTGGGGAAAGGCGGGAAGTTACACTAAAAGGCACTGGAATAGAAAAATTACAAGAAAATTAAAAATTTTGCTTGACAGCACTATTTTTTTATATTAAGTTTATTTTCCTTAATAATAGGTGGAGGTTCTGCATGTTCGCAGTAATTAAAACTGGTGGAAAACAATACACCGTAAAAGAAGGCGATGTTATCAATGTTGAAAAATTAGAAGTTGAAGCAGGTGCCACTCATAAATTTGAAGAAGTTCTTTTTATTTCAGGTGATAAGCAAACTGCAGGTTCGCCTTTTATTAATGGAGCTTCTATTGAAGTTGAAGTGCTTGAGCATGGAAAAGCTGACAGGGTTTACATCTTTAAAAAGAAAAGAAGAAAAGATTATCGTAAACGCCAAGGGCACAGACAAATGTTTACTAAAGTAAAAGTTGTTAAAATTAATGGATAGGAGATAACAATGGCTCACAAGAAAGCAGGCGGTAGTTCTCGTAATGGCAGAGACAGCCATTCCAAAAGATTAGGCGTTAAAAAATTTGGCGGCGAATTAGTTAAAGCTGGTAATATTATCATTCGTCAAAGAGGCACTAAATATAAACCGGGTGAAGGTGTTGGCATTGGTAAAGATGATACTTTATTCGCTCTTATTCCTGGATATGTTAAGTTTGTTGATAAGGGCAGACTTGGCAAGTTTGTAATGATTGAAACTGAAAAAGCATGTTAATTATACCATTTATATGGTTTATTGAGCCGGTTTATACCGGCTTTTTTTATTTTACAAGGTTAAAACTATATGAAATTTATTGATACGGCATCTATTAAACTAAAAGCAGGTAATGGCGGCAATGGCTGCATTAGCTTCCGCAGAGAAAAATATGTGCCAAAAGGTGGTCCAAATGGCGGCAATGGTGGTAATGGTGCCTGCATTTATTTCATTGGTGATAAGTCCCGTCATACTCTAATGGATTTCCGCTATAAATCAGTATATAAAGCACCAGATGGAGAAAAAGGCAAAGGCAGTGATATGCACGGAAAAACAGGGGAGGATTTAATACTTCCTGTCCCCCTTGGCACTATTGTTAAAAATGCAGAAACTGGTGATATTATTGCAGATATTTCGTATGATGGTGAAAAAGTATTAGCTGCACTTGGAGGCAGAGGCGGCAGAGGGAATATGAACTTTGCTACACCTGAACAGAGAGCACCACGATATGCAGAAGAAGGCAAACCGGGGCAGGAAATAGAAGTAGAACTAGAGCTGAAACTTTTAGCAGATGTTGGTATTATTGGGTTTCCTAATGCTGGAAAATCTACATTTATATCTGTAGTTTCTGCTGCAAAGCCAAAAATAGCTGACTACCCATTTACTACACTTACTCCAAATTTAGGTGTAATAAAAGACGGTCATGGGGGAAGTTTTGTAATTGCTGATATGCCTGGGTTGATTGAAAATGCTCATGCAGGAGCAGGGCTTGGACAGCAGTTTTTAAGACATATTGAAAGAACTTCTCTCTTGCTGCATTTTATAGACGCATCCAGCGAAGAATCTATGATAGAAAGATATAAAACCATCAGAAAAGAACTTTCTCTTTATGCTGAAACTTTAAAAGATAAAAAAGAAATAGTTGCAGCTGCAAAAATGGATGTCTGCAATGATAATGTATTTTTTGAGTTTGAAAAATTTGCAGAGGAAAATAATATTACTCTTTTTAGACTTTCATCACTTACCCGCAGCGGCACAAAGGAATTAATAGAATATGTTTCTGATATGGTAAAAGCTCACAGGAAAAAATATGAAAAAGCTGAATCAGATACTACAAAACAGCTCTAACAGTGCAGTATTACAGATGAGACATATTTATAAAATATGGTATTCTGTAATAATGGATAACTTAAAAACAGTTACCACTCCATACAGTTTTGATCCCTACACAAAAACATTAGTTATTAAAGTTCATGACAATATATGGTATGCAGACCTTTCCTATATGACAGAAGATTTTGAAATAATGCTTAATAAAAATGGTTTAGATGTCCTAAAAGTAGTTTTTAAATACAGTCCAAAATATGAAAAAGTAAAACAAAATAATAAGACAATATATAAACTTT
>CAMWVK010000268.1 GCA_947177675.1 uncultured Mucispirillum sp. | reverse complement strand
AACAATTCAACCTTCCCCTAATCCAAATCTAATAAAAATTCAAATTAAATAAAAACATTAAACACCACCATATATGTAAAGGTCACGGGGGCGGGATGTCAAGAATTATTTTGTAACTGTATTATCCCTGTTTTTTTAATTAGTTATATTGTATGATTTGATAATGTATAGAAAAATGCAATATCTATGATTCAGACTATAAAGTAAATAGAATTGAAAAATATATTATGAAAGTGGTGCATTACTCTGTAGCTTCACTCTCTCATAGAGATATTACAGCAATAAAATGCCATTTTAGCTTTCTAATTCAACACTGTCCATTTAATATAGGCAAGACCCTGTTTTTGCGAGGACACTTTTTTCCATGCGAGTAGCGAAAGAATCAAAAAAAGTGGCTAGACCCTTTGGCGAAGAATCTGGAATATATAAGCTGCTGTTATTTAAATATATTACAAAAATGGCTATAAATTCAGTATTTCTTTACTTAAAATTTATAACAGTGCATATTTGATAATTAAATTAATATATTATATTAAATAGAGATTATGGTATCAGTATAACTTTAACAGCATTTATTACATTTGTTGAATAAGATAGAAATAGTTACAATTCTTTTGGCTTATGTATCACTGCTTCAAGTTTAGTAATATCTATGCGGATAACATTAGTAATATTAAGTATTTTTTCGGGGAAATCGTTCCATTTTCTGCCAGTATATTTTTCCATAAGTAAATCAAGCCCAAAATATTTATCTTCTTTTGTTTCTAAAAATACAGGTATTCCTTCTCCGTATATTGAATGAAAATATGAAGAATGACCGCAGGCAGTTTCAGCAGTTTTTAGGCTGTCAAACTTATCAGCCTGAAAAGATATTTTTTCAGCTTTTTTTAAAAGTGGTATTTTCCTGCCTTCTAACCCAGTATGAAAGTAAAGAGCATTATTATAATAGGCAAAATTTACTGGGATAATATAAGCAATACCGTTATCTATAAGCCCAAGACGGATAATATCCATAGATTTTAAAGTATCTATTTTTATATTTTCATCAGTAACTATTCTGTCTTTTCTGCTCATTAATTTTGGTATCCTAATCGTTTAGATATTTCTCTTGCATATTTTTTTGCAATAGGAAGTATATCATTAAAAAGCCTGTTCTGAACCATTCTATAACATGGACCTGCCACACTTATAGCTGCAACAGGTGTGCCAAGATAATCTTTTATAGGCACAGCAATACAGCAGACATCTTTTTCAAATTCCTGATTATCTATTGCATATTCATTTGCATTCACTTCTCTCAAATGTTTTTTTAATTCAGGAAGTGATGTGATAGTATAGTCTGTATATCTTTTAAGCCTTGCACCAAGATACATTTTATTAAGTTCATCTTCTCCAGAAAATGCCAGCTGAACTTTACCAATAGAGGTGCAGTATGCAGGCACATCTTTACCAACACGGGACACAATACGGACAGGGTGGTCTGCTTCTACTAAATCAAGGTAAATAACATTACCTTCACGAAGTATGCCAATGTAGCATGATTCGCCAATTTCTAAAACTATTTTTTCCATAAATGGGCGGGCAAGACGCAGAAACCCTAATTTATTAATAAATTTCTGTCCCAGATTAAATATGCCAATTCCCAGCCTGTAGTTTTCTGTGGCAGGGTTTTGCTCAATATATCCGCAGGATGATAGCGTAGCAAGTAAACGGAATACATTATTTTTATGCAGCCCTAAAGTTTTAGAAAGTTCTGTAACACCAAACTCATCTTTATCATAATTTGTTCTAAATACTTCAAACAGCTGCAGGGCATGTTGAACTGATTGAATAGATTTTACATTAGGCTTATACATACACGGCTCCATTGGATATAATACAAGTTAATTATAGAACTATATTATAATTTATGCAAGAAAATAATTATAAAATACAAAAGAAAATTATATATAAAAAGCGGTTTATTTAGCATAATATGGAAAAGATAGTTTTTTATTAATATGTTACAGCAATAAGGCTGGTTATAAAATCAGCCTTTATTATTTTATTTTCTCTTTTCTTGCCGCTGCTTCTTCTTTTTTAGCAGCCCTATTCTGCACCTGAGGCACAGGCTTTTTAAATACATAAGTATCTATTAATATTTTAATAAATGCAGCAACAGGCAGGGCAATAATCATACCCAAAAAGCCAGCTAATGCACCGCCTATCATTAAGCCTACAATAACTACAACAGGGCTTATGCCTAAACTATCGCCAACTATTTTTGGAGTGATTACCATACTTTCAAGCACCTGCACTATAACAAAGCCTATGACAGTATAAAGTGGGTGAATAAAATCATGAAATGTATATATCGCAGCAATAACTGAGCTTATTAAACCTATTGTAAATCCAACATAAGGTATCATAGCCCCAAAACCTGTAAGCATACCAAAGAAAAGCCAGCCTTTTACACCTACAATAAAAAGCACTAAACCATAAAGGCATGAAAGTATAAGTCCTACAAGAAACATACCTCTGAAATATTTACCAATTAAAGCTTCAAACTGTGATAAATGTTCAACTATTTTTTGCATATTAAATCTCTCTACAAGTTTATTTGTAAAATTTTTAAAATCAGGAAAGTCTGTAAGTAAAAAGAAAACAAGCACTGGCACAATAAAAATATTTACTAAAATGCCTGCAATATTTTTAACTGATATTGCAGCAGAAGAAAGAGTATTTAAAATATATTTTGAAATGACACCAAGTCTTTCTGTAACATAGTTTTTGCTTGTTTCTAAATCAAATGATGACTGAATATTAAATTTTGCCAAAATATCTTCAATCCATATAAAAATATTATTAATATACTGCGGTGTATGGGTTATGATATATGTAATATCTCTTATCATAGCAGGAAGCATAACAGCAACCAGCACTATGATAATGAGCAGCAGTATAATTACAAGCAGTAACACACTCAAAAACCTTGGTATATGCAGCCTGACAAATATTTCCACAAGCGGATTTAAAAGATAGGCAGTTAAAACTGATATAATAAATAATATAAGAATATCTCTTGCAGCATAAAGCAGTAAAAGTATTACTATTGTTGAAGCGAATATTACAATGTTTCTAATATTAAAATCAATTTCATTAAATTTCATCTACTGCTCCATTGTGATGTTATATTC
>CAMWVK010000267.1 GCA_947177675.1 uncultured Mucispirillum sp. | reverse complement strand
AACACCTTATATATTTAATATAAAAATAAATGTCATTATCAGTTCAGGATGAACTACTAATGCACTATTTTTGTGCCAATAACACCTATTATAATCATAGTTATAAAAAATAAACGCCAAAAATTTGTGCTGTCGCCAAAGCAAAATATACCTATAAATAATGTGCCAGCTGCACCAACACCTGTCCATATAACATAAGCTGTGCCAATTGGTATAGACTTTTGTGCAATATATAAAAATACACCGCTTAAAGCCATAGAAATAACAGATATACCTATAAAAACAATACTGTATTTTGTATAAGTAGAAGCAAGCTTAAATCCTAACGGCCAGCCTATTTCAAAGAGCCCTGCAACTATTAAATATATCCAGCTCATATACTATTCTTCTTCGTCACTGTATTTGCTTTTTCTTCTTCTTATACTTAAACGGACAGGTACACCGTCAAAGCCAAAAGCTTCTCTTAACATATTTACCAAAAATCTTTCGTAAGAGAAATGCACCCCTTGAGGATTATTTACAAATGCTACAAAATAAGGGGGGCGGGCTGCAACCTGTGTCATATAGTAAAATTTTAACCTTTTTGTGCCTACAACTGGCGGCTGATGTCTTTCAAGAGCTTCTCTTAAAACAACATTAGCTGCATGTGTTGGCACTCGTTTCTTATATTCAAGATAAAGTTTTCGGACTGCATCAAATATTTTTTCGCAGTTTTTGCCAGTTTATGCAGATATAAATATTAATGGTGGATTTGCTAAAAACTGCAGTTTTTCAGATACCATTCTTTTAAAATTTTTCACTGCATTTTCATCTTTTCCTGCAATATCCCACTTATTAACTGCAAGCACTACAGGCTTTCCTGCCTCCCAAGCATCACTAATGACTTTGACATCTCTTTCATTAAGTCCATCAGCTCCGTCAATTACCACTACAACCACATCTGCTTCTTTAACTGCATCTATTGACCTGTAATATCCATATTTTTCAATAGTATCTTTAAACATTACAGATTTTTTGCGGATACCTGCTGTGTCTGTTATAATATATTTATCATTTTTATATGTAAAATATACATCAATACTGTCTCTTGTAGTGCCTGCAAGTGGTGTAACTATTACCCTTTCTTCACCAAGCCATGTATTTAAAAGGCTTGATTTACCAACATTTGGTCTGCCAGCAATTGCAATTTTTATTCTTTCATCTTCATCATTTTCTTCTTCAAACTCTGTTTCTTCCTGTTCAGGTATATAAGCATAAATATAGTCAAGAATATCATCTATATTTCTGCCATGCAGTGCACTTATAGGGAAAAGCTCTACATCACCAAGCTTATAAAATTCATTAACTGCCTGCTCTCTTGCATTGCTGTCTGCCTTATTAACAGCTACAATAAATGGTTTGCCGCATTTCCTAAGCATATCGCATACTATTTCATCTAGTGCATGCAGCCCAGCAGACGCATCTACTACTAATATCAAAAAGTCAGCTTCTTCTAGTGCCTTAAAAAACTGCTCCTGCATTTCTTTCTTTAAAATATCAGCCTGTAAATCAAATCCAGCAGTATCCACAAGTTTAAAATCTTTATCAAGCCATGAGGTTTCTACTTCTATTCTGTCTCTTGTAACTCCCGGCATATCATCAGTTATTGCAATACGCCTGCCAGCAATTCTGTTAAACAGGGTGGATTTTCCAACATTTGGTCTGCCTATAATACCTAAATTAAACATCCTATAAAAGCCCTGCAAGTTTCATTGTTGCATTTATTCTTTTTGCAAGCTCATCACATGAAAGAAGTGTTGCTACACTGTCCATTTCAGGCCCTTTTGTGCTTCTTGTTACACCTGAACGAACTGCCATATATAATGGCTTTCCTTTTGTGCCTGTTTCTTTTTGTATTTCTTTCATTACAGCTCTATAAGTTTCTAAATCAAGATAATCAATACCTGCTGTTTTTGAAAGAAATAAATCAAGTACACCTTTACTTGTTTCAAGAGCAAGCATATCACGGGCTTCTTCAGTTATTTCATCAGGCAGTTTGAAATATACCTGTAAATATTCTGGAGCATCACTTAAAAGTGTAAAATTATCGCGAACAGATAAAAGCATAGCTTCCATTTTTTCTTTATTTTCGCTTATATATTTTTCATCTGCTAGACCTGCTGATATTATATAAGGTTTGCAAAGCTCTAATAATTCAGAAATTTCTTTACTACGAATATATATACCATTCATCCATTTTAATTTATCAAAATCAAATACGGCAGCACTTTTTGAAACTCTTGACATAGAAAATTTTTCTTTTAATTCATCTATTGTAAAAAGCTCTCTTTCATCATCTGAACTCCATGAAAGAAGGGACATATAGTTAATCATAGCTTCTTTTAAATATCCCGCCTTTCTAAATTCTTCAACACTTGTATTGCCATGTCTTTTAGAAAGTTTTGCATGGTCTGGTCCTAAAATCATAGGAATATGAGCAAATACTGGTGCTTTTTCACCTATTGCTTCATATATTAAAGCCTGTTTTGGAGTGTTTGATAAGTGGTCATCGCCTCTTATAACATGTGTTATCTTCATTAATGCATCATCTATTACTACAACATAGTTATAAATTGGGGCTCCATCTGGGCGTATAATTATAAAATCACCAAAAGCATTTGTAGGAAACTCAATATCGCCATGTATCATATCATGCACCATAATAGTTGGTTTAAATGCACGAAATCTAATAGATGCTTTTTCGCCCCCTGCTTCTCTTTCTGCTGTTTCTTTTTTAGTAAGATTAGCACATTTACCATTATATATATATGCTCTGCCTTCTTTTTGGGCTTTTTCTCTTTCTGCATCAAGTTCTTCTTTTGTGCAGAAACATTTATAAGCATAGCCATCTTCAATTAATTTTTCAGCATATTTATTATATATATCAAATCTTTCTGTCTGACGGTATGGACCATATTCGCCGCCTTTTTTAGGACCTTCATCATAATCAAGCCCAAGCCATTCCAAATCTTCATATATAAGTTCTTCGCTTTCAAGAGTAGACCTTTCTAAATCTGTATCTTCAATACGAAGTATAAATTTGCCACCCTGACTTCTGGCAAATAAATAGTTAAAAAGAGCTGTTCTCACATTACCTACATGTATGTGCCCTGTAGGGCTTGGAGCAAAGCGAACACGAATAGACATAACCATATCTCCTATGC
>CAMWVK010000266.1 GCA_947177675.1 uncultured Mucispirillum sp. | reverse complement strand
ATCATATCCACCTTTACCAGTATCTCAAACTGATAATAATTCTAAAATAGAAATAACTGAGCTTGATGGTGAAACTGAGCAGAGTGTTAATTTAACAGCAGAGCAGATTACCACATATAATAATAACAGATTTGCTGAATTACAAACAGCTTTAAAAGCTCCAACAAGTGTATATAGTAATTCTGCTGACAATAATCAAAATACTAAAAATCAAAAGGTTGCAAAAGTTGATGAAGAGCTGACTTATGAAGATAAATTGAATATGATATTACAAAAAACTGGATATAATAAGAATGTAGAAGAAACACAGGTTAGTGATAATTCGTTATTACAAGGCAATTATGAATTACAACACAGGGTTCAAAAAGCAAGGAAAGGTGAAATAAAAACTGGATTTGTAATACCTGCTACACTTATAACTGAAATTAATTCATCAGTGAAAGGAACTGTAATAGGGCAGGTTAGGCAAAATATTTATGATACAGCAACAGGCAGAGATTTATTAATACCGCAGGGTTCAAAAGTAATTGGTGAATATGAAAGTGATGTGCCATATGGTAATGAACGATTATTTATGAGCTGGAAAAGGATAGTATTTCCAAATGGTTCAAGTCTTGATTTAGATATTATGCCAGGAGCAGATATGACAGGCAGGGCAGGATTTCACGATAAAGTAAATACTCATTTCTGGAAAATTTTTGGTAATGCATTACTTTTCAGCTTAATTATTACTGGGACAAATATAACTACTTCTGATAGTTTATTTGATTATTTTTTACCAGTATATGCAAGAGATATAACAAGCTCTATGGGCGATGCATTAGCATTAAGTTTAGGTGAAACTATGTCTGAAATGATAAGAAAAAATTTAAATATTTCACCAGAAATAACTATTAGAAGCGGTTATTTATTTAATATTATGGTAACAAAAGATATTGTGCTGCCAGTATATAAAGAAATTTCAAATCCATATCAATAAAATCTTATAGTGTATATGCTTAATTTTAAGCATATACACACAATAATTTTTTTTAGATAACTTATCCAAAAAATATTGATAATTTATATATAATTTGCTATATTGAATTAAAAAATAAATTATAGGAGATGTGATATTATGTTGCGAAATAGTTCAAAAGAAATACCTGGCACAAATGGAGAGATGACCGAACATGATTTATTCTTACTATTATCACAATTAGCAGAAAAAGGTCATTCTGATTGTTTTGATAGTATACCAGTTACAGAAAGAGGTATTAATACATTAGTAATGATTAAACAAGGAACTAAAGAAGAGTTAATAGAAGAAAATAGGAAGTTATATGAAGCAAAAGCATGGGAACAGTATTTATAAGAAAATATTACATACTGTAGATTTAGCAAAAGATATATTTGATTATAATAATAATTTATTTAATAGTCCTTTAAAAGATTGTGTAGACTTAGTTAATAATGCTAGTAAGATTGTTGATGTTTTAAATAATGAGTTAGTTTTATTGCAAAATTTAGATATAAATTATTATAATAATAGTGAGAAAAAAATAGATAATAGAGTGAATTTATGTCACACAGCATTAGAAGAATATACATTATTTAATACAGATAAAGGCGAGTATCTTGAAACAATATATAAAAGAAATACTTTTAATCCAAAAGGCATTGACATCAATAAAGACACTTTATTTGAACAATCTGTTAAAAAGCTCATAATAAGTCTTGGAACAGAAAAAAATGCTTCTACTGTTTCAGCTCAATTCTTTGAGCTATATGAAGCAAGACAAGATAAATTAAGACAAGTGTGTCGAAAGTTTACTCAGGAGCGTAAAAGTTTCTTATCACAACACATTAAAAAAGCACCAAAAATCACTGAAAAATCTAAACACAACCAGTTAGAGAGATAATTTTATCGGATAAAATATAAGGTATTGCTTATGAAAAAATTATTTTTAATTATAACTATTTTATTTTTATGTTTACCTGTTTATGCAAAAGAGATTTCCATTACAGAACGGCTTGATTGCAGCATAAAAGGTGCATTAAAATATGGTATACCTGTTGATATGCTGCTTGCAATATCATCTATTGAAAATGGGCAGTCAGGTAAAGCATATAAAAATAAAGATGGTTCAATTGATTATGATGTAATGCAGATTAACAGCATTTACATAAAGGATTTAAACGATAATTATAAATTGAAAGTTACACCAGAAGAAATATTAAATAATACCTGCTATGCTTTTGAAATAGCAGCTTTTAAAGTTAGGGAGCATCTGAAAAATGATAAGGGTAGTTTTTTAAGCAAAATTGCTAATTATCACAGCAGGACACCTGATTTAAATAAAAACTATCAAACTAAACTGATTCAGCATAGTAATATTTGGCGAAATTATCTTAAAAATAATAAATATACTGTCTATCAGTGGGAATATAGTAATTTAAAATAAATATAAATAAATAAAAAAGGAGTGTAAAAAATGAAGAAAACAAAAATTTTATTTATTTTGCTTTTATCATTATCAAGTTTATTTATAGCTTGTGATAAAGGTGAGGATAGTGTAGATTTTACTTATTCTCAAGATTCAAAAGACCCAAGAATTTTTTATTTTCAAGCCAGCGGCTCAAGTGATTATGGTGATTTTGATTACAGGTGGGATTTTGGAAAGGGTAACACATCCTCAGGAAGTAATGCATCACATCAATTTGATGACTATGGAAACCATGTTGTAACATTATATGCAGATATAGATAAATCTGGAATCCACAGCACTGTATCCAAAAAAATAGAGATAGATATACCAAAAATTACTAATGTAGATTTTTCTTATACAACATCTTCTACTAATCCAAAAGAATATTATTTTATTGCTACTGGTAAAAGTAATTATGGCACTGTTGATTTTGAATGGGATTTTGGTCAAAATAATATAGAAACTGGAGAAAGAGCTACTTATAAGGGGATGAGATAAAATATAATGAAATAACGAGATAAGTATGTTGCAGATGTATGCAGCTACTGTGCAAATACTTGCACTTGAGCAGAAAATTAAAACTGTTTTAAGATTTTTTGGCAAGATTGAATATTTAAAAATATGAAAAATAAATTGAGGTGGGCTTTCATCAAACCCACCTTTTTTATTCGCTTTCATCTAAATATTCATTTATAGACATTTGGCGAAGATAAGCCATAGAACAGATAACTCTAACT
>CAMWVK010000265.1 GCA_947177675.1 uncultured Mucispirillum sp. | reverse complement strand
GGTTTAGCAATCTGATTGTATGAACGAAGTGAGTTGCAGTTGCTGTGAAGAAAAAACAGTGAATTTCTAAGGAATTGGAGCATAAGAAATAAAATAACGAAAATTTTGCTTTGTGAGATGTGCGGCGGTATAATAGTTTATTTTATATATTATAGGAATATTGAGTTATAAATATTCTTATAAAGTTTATCATAAATCATCGCTATTTATTACAGCTCAAAAATATGGGGGGGGATAAACCAGATTTTTACAGCCTAATCACTTATTTATATATTTTCAATTCAACAATTGTGGTAAAATTGTTGAGTTTGTAAAAAATAATATTGATAACTATTACTATATTTTCATAATTATTATATATGGAGGAACAATATGGATAAAAAATATTTGACTACGGCACAAGGCATACCTGTGGGAAGTGATTTATCTTCCATTACAACAGGTGAAAAAGAAGGTTATACTTTAATGCAGGATTTTCATTTAGTAGAAAAACTTGCACATTTTAACAGAGAGAGAATTCCTGAAAGAGTTGTGCATGCAAAAGGTGCAGGTGCAAAAGGATATTTTGAGGTAACCAATGATTTATCAAAATATACAAAAGCAAAATTATTTTCACAGGTTGGTAAAAAAACTGATGTATTTTTAAGGTTTTCTACTGTGGGCGGTGAAAGAGGGTCCGCAGATACTGCAAGGGACCCACGCGGATTTGCTGTAAGATTTTATACGGAAGAAGGA
This sequence comes from uncultured Mucispirillum sp., assembly GCA_947177675.1. Lineage (GTDB taxonomy): Bacteria > Chrysiogenota > Deferribacteres > Deferribacterales > Mucispirillaceae > Mucispirillum. Next base: position 2,481 of record CAMWVK010000265.1, on the reverse strand, counting down.
AACTATGATATAGTTGGAAATAATACACCAGTATTTTTTATAAGAGATGCACTTAAATTCCCAGACCTTATACATACACAAAAAAGAAATCCGCAGACTAATCTGCATGATGCTGATATGTTCTGGGATTTTTTCTCTCTGACACCTGAATCTATCCATCAGGTTACAATACTATTTTCTGATAGAGGCACACCTTACAGCCACAGGTATATGGATGGTCACTCAAGCCATACTTTTATGTGGTATAATGAAAAAAATGAGTTTGTATGGGTAAAATATCATTTTAAAACAAATCAGGGTAATAAAACAATGACAAATGCAGAAGCAGAAAAAATGGCAGGTGTTAATCCAGACCATTCTACAGAAGATTTGTTTAATGCTATTAAAAACAAAGATTATCCGTCATGGGATGTTTTTGTTCAAATAATGACACCAGAAGAAGCAAAAACATATAAATTTGACCCATTTGATGTTACAAAAGTATGGTATCACAGTGACTATCCGCTTATTCCTTTAGGCAGGCTGACATTAAACCAAAATCCAGATAACTTTTTTGCAGAAGTTGAACAGGCTGCATTTTCACCTGCAAATTTAGTGCCGGGTATTGCTGCATCTCCTGATAAGTTACTTCAAGGCAGGCTTTTTGCTTACGGCGATGCTCACAGGCATCGTTTAGGTGCAAACTCTCATCAGATACCAGTGAATAAACCACGATGCCCTTTCAGCAATGGTCAAAGAGATGGTGCTATGAATGTAGATGGAAACAGCGGTGCAGAATATCATTATTTTCCAAGCTCCCTTACAAATGTGGTAACTGACACAAAATTCAACCCGCCATTTATAGATATATCTGCTTCACTTGGCAGACATGACAGACCAGTAGAAGATGTGGACTTTGTGCAGGCAGGTGTGCTTTTTGACAGAGTAATGAATGACAGCGAAAAAGCAAATACAGTTTCAAATATTGCAGGTCATTTAGGAAATGCAAAAGAAAATATCCAATACAGACAGACTGCTCTCTTTTATAAAGCCAGTAAAGATTATGGCTCAAAAGTTGCTGCTGCATTAAACCTTGATATTGAAAAAGTAAAAAAACTTGCATCTTTAACTCAACAGGAAAGAGTTGATGCCACTAAATAATTTACTATTCACATTTTATACTTTACTTTATGCAGCCAGACATAAGTCTGGCTGTCCCATTAATATATTTTTCCTGCAAAAATTGGGCGGAACATTTTCTATTTATAAGCTATAGCCTCTATTTCAACAAGTACATCTTTTGGAAGTCTTGCTACTTCCACTGTTGTGCGGGCAGGAAAGGGCTCTTTAAAAAATGATGTATATACCTCATTCATAACTGCAAAATCATCCATATCTTTAATAAAAACTACTGTTTTTAATACTTTATCCATAGAGCTGCCTGCTTCTTCAAGCACTGCAGAAATATTTGATAATACCTGTTTTGTCTGCTCTTTTATACCTGCAGGAATTTCAGCCGTTGCAGGGTTTACAGGAATCTGACCTGATGTAAAAATTAAATCTCCAAAAGAAACACCTTGAGAGTATGGTCCTATTGCCTGTGGTGCTTTATTAGTGGATACTGCCTTTTTCATATTTTAAAACTCCTAATTTTTATTTATAATAATATCTTTTATTATATAATAAATGTCAATACTTTTACTGCATTTGGCAGGTTTCTCACTGAATATACCAAAAAAATTTGGATAAACCATATAAGATGATTGACTAAATAAGCTCCATATATTGCTTGTCCAATATTTTTGGATAAATTAAAAAGAGACCCCAGTTAATTATCACTGGGGCTCTGTTATTAATGCCTTTATTCAGGCTTTGATTCGCATATAAACACTGTTAATTAGTGTTTTTCCACATCATTTTAGCAAGCTCAATAATATCTTCTGAAGGAAAAGCATCTACTAAATTATCAGCTTTTTCGCCATCTAAGCTTTTTATAACATTTTTTAATTCTTTATTTACTTCTTCTACACTTTCAAGTTTAAATTCACTTGAATGTTTATTCATTTGGGCAGAAAGAAGTCTTATGTCATAAATATCACTAAAGCTTACTTTTTCAACTTTGTTTCGCTCTACTTTTTTGTCATTTTGAGACCCACGGTATGCGGAATCATTTAAGCTTGTATCTATTTTAGATACTTTGTTAATATTATCCATAAACATACCCGCCTTTCTATGTTACCTTAATCTTTAAATGTATAAACACCACAGCTTATACCCTTAATATTTATGCCAATAATGTCATAGCATATCTTGGTATTTGGTTAGCTTGAGCAAGCATGGCGGTTGCAGACTGCATCAATACCTGCTGCGATGCTAAATCAGTTGAAGCTACCGCTATGTCAAGGTCACGGATACGGCTTTCAGCTGCTACCATGTTTTCCCTTGTAGTATTCAGGTTATTGATTGTATATTCTAACCTGTTCATTTGAGCACCAGCTGTTG
>CAMWVK010000264.1 GCA_947177675.1 uncultured Mucispirillum sp. | reverse complement strand
CATAAAAAAAGCATAGTAAAAGTAAATATTACCTTTGCCAGCGGATCTTTTTTTGCAAGTTTTGAAATATAGGCATATTTGTCAGTTACAAGCAAAATTATTCTCCTTTTTTAGTAGTAATTCTGCCTAATACAAAGCCCACTACACCTGCACCAATAGCAGCCTGCAATGCAAAAAGCAGTGATTCTATTTCGCTGCTTGCTGGCTCATAAATGGAAGAAAACCAAGGCTTATAATCTGGATTGATTTCAGTAATAGCAGTTTCTGCCAAACCGTCTGCTCCTGAAAACTCTGCATTTTTTAATGTTACAAGGGGCAGCACTGCCAAAGCAATTACAAGTATTGATAATATAAGATTTTTTTTCCAAAGTGCCATAATATACCCCCTATACAGCTTTTAAAAGATTTAATTCTTTATATGAATATTTCACTAATACATTATAAACTATAACTGATAATAAACCTTCGCTTACTGCCAAAGGTATTTGAGTTAAAGCAAAAATACCCATAAATTTCCATAAAGAAGTAATAAACCCGCCTACTGCATCAGGGTATGCTAAAGCAAGCTGGATAGATGTAGTTACATAAGTTAAAATATCACCTGCAAATGCTGCTAAAAATACAGCTATACCGCTTCTGATACCTGCTTTTAATGCACCTTTAAACACTCCATAAGCTGCTATTGGTCCAACTACTGCCATAGAAAATACATTAGCACCAATAGTAGTAAGACCGCCATGAGCAAGTAAAAGCGACTGAAATAAAAGTATAATAAACCCAATTACTGCCATAGGAGTTGGACCAAAAAGCACTGCTCCTAAACCAACTCCTGTAGGGTGAGAACAGCTTCCTGTAACTGATGGAATTTTCAATGAAGAAAGCACAAAAGCAAATGCACCACACATTGCAAGCAGAATAAAAAATTTAGTATTTTCTGAAATTTTTTTTCTTATTGCAAAAAAGCCGTAAATGATAAATGGAAGTGCTGAAACTATCCAAAAGATAGACCATGCTGGCGAAAGATAGCCTTCCATAATGTGCATTGCATAAGAGTTTTTTGGTATAATAATAAAAATAGATAAAAGAGCAGGCAAAATTCCTGCAAAAAGATTTTTTGTTATCATAAGGGATAACCTCCTATTTAATAGTGTGCTTTAAAAAAAGCATAAAGGACAAACTGCATAAGCAATTAAAGCAAATTATATAAAGCATTCATTGTGCTTTTATAATCAGCCGCATAAGTCCTGATTATATGCGGCAAATACTGGCAGGTCTTCCGACTAAGAATCAAAGTTTGTTTTCGCCTTCCCATAAAAGTGGCTAAATATTAAAACATACACTTTTTAATACCTGTGAAAACATTCTCATCAATACGGCAGCAAGACTGTGCAGGATTTACACCTGCTTCCCTTTTAATCTTTCAAACCAATATTCAGCTATTAAATTAGACTAAAAATATCATATATAAATTAGCTTGTCAAATTAATATACAAATATTTTTATTTTAATCATTATAAATATATATTTTATTGCAATAATTTTTTTATTGATTTATACTGCTTATATTTTTCAGATAAATATAAAGTAGGTAAACTATGATAAAAACAGTTTTAAAATATTCTTTATACACTCTTTCTGGCATTATTTTATTTGCATTATTAATATGTTTTGCTGTATGGGGTATAACTCCTGTTTATATATTTCCTAAAAGCTTTTCTTTTAGCGGTAATAAATATTATAATCCTTACAAAGATTATGACAACACCCACTATGAGCGTGCAAACTTTCACGGCCATTCACGGCTGGGGGGGGGCTTAACAAATGGAAGGGCAAACAGCGAAGAAGATGTGTTTAAAGCATACCGTGATTTAGATTATGGGTTTACTGCAGTTTCAAACTATCATAATATTTCAAGCAGCAACCCCCCCCCATTTGACTTTCCTTATGTACCTGCTCAGGAATATGGTGTAAATATTTTTAAAACACATATACTGCTTATAGGATCTAAAAGAAAAGAATATTTTGACCAGCCTTTATATCAGGGAGCAAATACTATACAATACAGAATTAACAGAGTTAAGCCTTATAATGATATAGTCACTCTTGCTCACCCTGCATTTTTAAATGGTATAGAAATAGAATATATGGCAAAACTTACAGGCTATGATTTAATGGAAGTAGTAAATACATTTGCACACTCTGTTTCTCACTGGGACACTGCTTTATCAAGTGGCAGACCTGCTTTTTTACTGGCAAGTGATGATACTCACAATGTATTTAAAAACACAGATATTGGAAGAAATATCACTATGGTGCCACTAAACCCAAAAACAGAAGCAGATAAATTATATGATACATTAAAAAACGGAGCAGCTTACGGTATAACTGTTCCCCATGTAGTTGCTGTACTTGATAGAAGTGAAAAAGTAGAAGTTTTAAATACTCACCCACAGCTTTTATCTATGCAGGTAAATGGCAACACTCTAAATATTAAATTAAACAGGCTGGTAGATAAAATCACTTTTTCTGCAGATAATGGTAAAGTTGTTGCTGAATATGACAATGTTTCTGAAAGCTCATATATTATAACTGATAATGACAGCTATGTAAGGGCAACAGTTTATTTTGATAACGGCTCAATAGCTTATTTTAACCCAGTAATAAGAACTAATGACGGCTTAAAACCTAATATGCCGCAGGTGTCAGTTAATTACCCTGTAAGTATTATTAAATGGATATTTACAACCGCCATATTACTTGCTGTAATATTCTTCACAGTTAAAATTTATTTAAAAAAAAGAAAAACAGGCTGTAATTTATAATGAACTCTTTATTTAACATTAAAGATAATAGTGTAACTGCTGCTGCACCAGATGAAATATTACAATATTGTCTTGAAAATTTGCAGGGAACAGTTTTTCATTCCTGTTATGGAGAAAAATGTGTATTTTATAATCCTGAAAATAAACTAAAACATGGCATATATGTATTAACTATAAAAGAAAAAGATGGAAATAATGATAAAAGCTCTAATCTAAACAGAAAAGGTATATATCGTATTAATTTTGGAATTAAAAAAAATACATTTATAAATCAATTTGAATTTATACCTGCCAGACCTTTAAAAGGGAACACTGTTGATATGCAGTATGATTTTTCAACATTAAATAAGCTGCTTCCACACCCTGTATATGCATATATGGCATGGGTATGTAT
>CAMWVK010000263.1 GCA_947177675.1 uncultured Mucispirillum sp. | reverse complement strand
AAACTTTAAAAACCGCTTATCGCATTACTCTATATAATTTTATTGCAAGCCGCTTCACTTACCTTATGAAATATTATTCTTGAAAAAACACTCGCCAGTATGACAAAGTTGTAACAGTTTAAGTAAATATAAAGTATTCCAGTCCATAATACTATCAATTATAAGTATTATAAAATCTAAAAAGATATAAATCTATTTACTCTGTAATAATTTAAACAGTGATACATAGACAACTTAGCAGAAGTTCGTTCCACTTTTTCAAGAATATATATTTTACTGTCTTAGTCCAATTTTTTGGGTAAGCTTACTTTATTACATCTGAATAATCTGCATAAAAAAAGTCTTTTCCAAAGAAAAGACTTTTTACTTATTAACCGATTGCCTGCAGCAGTGCAAGAGCCTGTTGAGGTATTTTGTTTGCCTGTGCTACCATTGATGTAGCTGATTGAACTAATATTTGGTTTTTAGTCAAGTTAGTTGTTTCTTCAGCTATATCTAAATCTCTTATTCTAGATTCTGCAGCAGTTAAGTTTTCTCTTGCAGTTTCTAAGTTAGAGATAGTATATTCTAAACGGTTCATTTGAGCACCGACAGTTGCTCTTGTAGCACTTAAAATTTCAAGAGCTTTGTCAATTTTTGTTATAGACCTTTGGGAGAGTTCCATATCCATAACATATACATCATCAATTTCGAGCCCAGTCGTGTCAAGCTGGCCAACAGATATATTTAAAGTCTGACCTTCATTCGCACCTATTTGGAGTTCAGTGCGGTTATCAACTAAGTGAAGATAAGCTGTTGATACTTCATTTGTTGCATTAAATTCAAAGCTTTTTGTGCTGTCATTCCATACTGGTTCAACACCTGCATCTTGTTCTATAGTTATATCAATACCCTCAATAATGTTTCTTGCTTTACCATCATTAACATTATCACTGCCTATAAATTTACCAGTGTGAGCATCTGTAACAGTTACATCAATACTTGAATTTATCCCATCTTGAATAGTTGCTAAACCTAAAGCATTCATTAAATTTTGGTCACCAGTAAATACAAGCTCACTGTCTCTGCCAAGAGCAGCTGTTTGTATTACAAATGTTCCTGGAACTGATTCATTTGTGCCCGCTGTTGCTTTATAAGAGTCGCTATATGCAACACCTTCCTTGCTTACATATCGGACAAGGTTTTCATTTACTGTTCTGCCACTTGAAGTTCTGTCATTTGCACCTAAACCAAGCTTTATTAAAGCAGCTGTTAATTTGTTATCAAAATCTTTAATTGTATCATCCTGCTCTAAATAAATTGTTGTTGATTTACCTTGATTGTAAATTGTAAGTTCTTGTGTATTTGCAAGTATATTTACACCATCAGCATTTGTAAACTGAGTTAAATCTGATAACTTTGTATCTTTTGTTGCTGGACCGCTGTCTCTTACATTTACAGTAGTTACACCAGAAATAAGCATACCTGCTGTTGGAGTAGCAGCTCCTGCATCTCCTTCTCTGAATTCTACTGTTAAGCTGCCATAATTAACAACACCTGTTTTTGGGTCCATTGTAGCCATATGGTATTTTATCTCATTATAATCAATTTTTTCATCACCATTATCTGCTTTAACTAAACTGCCTGCTGCAGAATATGTTAATACTGGACCGTTATCAATCTGTAATGAGCCAGAGCCACTTGCTGCCCCATTAAAAGCAGTAGATTCTGCATCAAACACTGATACTATTTTATCTCCCGGTTGTATTGTTGAACCTGCACCTGGGAGCTTTAATGTCATAATAGCAGTATTCGGATTTGCTCCGCCAAGATTTAAAGTAATAGTTGCTGTAGCGTTAGCAGTTGCTGTTGCCTCTACCCATGCACTAATTTCACCAGTTTTGCTGTCCATATAACGATAGCGGTATGTAAAACCACCAGTTACTGTTCCATTAGTTGTATCAACTATCTCCACTTCATAAAAACCTGACATCGTGTTACCGTTAGCTGTAAAAGTAGCTGATGATACATTCCAATTTGATTTGCTATATTCCCCACCCCAGTATTTTTGCATAGCAGATAATGTATGGGTTGCATTTGATGTGGCATTTATAGTATCAGTCTGCCCTTTAACAGTTATACTCATACCCGCAGAATTTGTAACAGGTATATTATTTGGCTCTCTCACACTTGTAACAGATGCTGATGCTGGGTTTGCATTAGTTACTTCTGATACTAATACACCATCTTTTACCTGCATAATTTGTGATTTATATACATTATTTTGTCCCGGCTGCACTGAAGTATCTACTTTATAGTTACCTTCTGCAACTTCTGGACCTTTAATTACTGCACCTAAATATTTTTCTGTGGAGCTCCATAAAGCGGTGCCGCTTCCGTCAAGCAGTTTTTTAGTATTAAACTCTGATGTTTGTGATATACGGTTGATTTCGTCTTTTAACTGGTCAACTTCTAATTGTAACATTTCCCTGTCGTTAGTTGTGTATATACCGTTACCTGCCTGCACTGCAAGCTCACGCATGCGTTGAAGCATAGAAGTAACAGATGCCATAGCACCTTCAGCAGTCTGCAAGTAAGAAATACCATCTTGAGCATTCATACTGGCTCTTTTCATACCACTGATTTGGCCGCGTAATTTTTCTGATATTGCAAGTCCTGAAGCATCATCTGCTGCAGTATTTATTCTTAATCCTGATGATAATCTTTGTAATGATTTCGTTTGTGCATTATTTGCAATGTTTAAATATTTCTGTGCACCTAAGCTGGTCACATTGTTATAAATTGATAAAGCCATGATATACCTCCGTGTAAGTGCTTTACTGCGGGGCTTCCTTGCCCGAAATTCCTTTTTAAATTAAAATTTGTCCTTGCATTTTGGTCGGTTACGATTTCTTTGCTGAGTTTTAAGAAATCTTATAAATCGTTTTTCTCATAATGTCTTCTCCTTGACCATCTAGACCAGTTTGCCGACATACGATTTAAAAGATTAATGAAGTGTTCGTCATGCCGACCTGATTGTTTCAGTATCTTCTTTTTTGTAAGGCAGCTTCTCTTAAACCTGCAGATGCCTTTGGAGGTCAAAAGCGGCTTATTTATTAGAGTAAGCTCCTCACACAAGCTATATCGTCAAATAGATTACAGAACTTTAGAAAAATTTTTAATTTTTTAAAAATATTTCTTATTTACTTGATATTTTTATCGGCATATAGTATAAAAGC
>CAMWVK010000262.1 GCA_947177675.1 uncultured Mucispirillum sp. | reverse complement strand
AAGATTAGCTGAAGGGGAAAGTTTAAATGATATTCTTCCAGAAGCTTTTGCAACCGTTAGAGAAGTAAGTGACAGAATATTAAAAATGCGTCATTTTGATGTGCAGCTTATGGGTGGTTTTGTTCTCCATTCCGGAAAAATATCTGAAATGAAAACTGGTGAAGGTAAAACATTAGTTGCTACTCTTCCTATGTATTTAAATGCCATTGAAGGAAAAGGAGCTCATCTTATTACAGTAAACGATTACCTTGCACGCCGTGATGCTTCATGGATGGCTCCAATATATTTAGCTCTTGGGCTTTCTGTTGGTATTATCCAAAGTGATTCATCTAAACAGGCAGTATGGGACGATAAAGAAAATTGGACTGTTAAACTTATAGATATTTCAAGAAAACAAGCTTATGCCTGCGACATCACTTACGGCACAAATAATGAGTTTGGCTTTGACTATCTAAGAGATAATATGAAATATGACTTATCTGAATATGTTCAAAGGGAGCTGCATTATGCTATTGTGGACGAAGTAGACTCTATATTAATAGATGAAGCAAGAACTCCGCTTATTATTTCAGGTCCTGCAAACAGCACTACTGACAGCTATTATGCAGTTAATAATGTTGTAAGGCTTTTAAAACAAGAAATACATTATACTGTTGATGAAAAAAGAAAATCTGCTGATTTAACAGATGAAGGTATTAACTTTGTAGAAGCAGGGCTGAAAATAGGCAATCTTTATGATATTCAGAGCGTAGACACTCTCCATTTTGTAAATAATGCATTAAGAGCACATGCAGTATATAAACTTGATGTAGACTATGTTGTGCAGAATGGAGAAGTAATTATTGTAGATGAATTTACAGGCAGGCTTATGCCGGGCAGAAGATATTCTGACGGACTTCATCAAGCATTAGAAGCAAAAGAAGGTGTGCAGGTGCAGAATGAAAACCAGACTTATGCATCTATCACTTTCCAAAACTATTTTAGAATGTATGAAAAACTTTCTGGTATGACAGGAACAGCATTGACAGAAGCTAATGAGTTTAAAAGTATCTACGATTTAGAAGTTGTACCTGTTCCTACACACCGAAAAGTAAACAGAATAGACAGGCCTGATGTAATTTACAGAACTGCTCAGGAAAAATATGAAGCTATTGTAAAAGTCATAGGAGAGCTGCATAAAAAGGGACAGCCTGTGCTTGTAGGCACTATATCTATTGAAAAAAGTGAGCTGCTTTCCCACATGCTGCAAAAAGCAAAAATTAAACATGAAGTATTAAATGCTAAAAACCATGAAAGAGAAGCAGAAATCGTAGCTCATGCTGGTGAAGTAGGTGCTGTTACTATTGCTACAAATATGGCAGGTCGTGGAACAGATATTAAGCTGGGTGAAGGTGTGCAGGAATTAGGCGGTTTATTTATTTTAGGCACAGAAAGACACGAATCACGCCGTATTGATAACCAGCTGCGAGGAAGATCTGGCAGGCAGGGAGATAATGGTGAAAGCAGATTTTATCTCAGCACAGAAGATGATTTATTAAGAAAATTTGGTGCAGAAAAACTTTCTAAAATAATGAGTACTCTTGGTCTAAAACATGGGGAAGAAATAGAATCATCTCTTATTACTAAAACAATAGAAAGTGCACAAAAAAAAGTTGAAGCATTCCATTTTGAAATGCGTAAACATCTACTTGAATATGATAATGTTGCAAATGCTCAAAGAAAAGTTGTTTACAGCCTTAGAAGCCAGATATTGCAAGGCTCTGATATTGATAAGATAATCAGAGAATATGCAAGTGATGTTATTAGTGCACTGCTTGAAGATTTTATTACTCCACAAAATCCAGACTATGAAAAAGCAGAGCAAATATTTGAAAGAATATTTGGATTAAAAGCAGATTTATCTCAGGCTGATGCAAAACATTTAGATATTGCTAAAAATGAGTTAACAAGCCAGTTTGAAGCAAAATTCCAAGAAAGACAGCAGGAATTTAAAGGCCACTTTGAAGATTTTTCAAAATATATCCTTATTAATACCCTTGATAACAGGTGGAAACAGCATCTGCTGCAAATGGACCATCTCCGTGACAGTGTGGGTTTAAGGGGTTATGGACAAAAAGACCCATTAATAGAATATAAAAGGGAAGCTTATGCTCTTTTTATTGATATGATGGATAGAATAAACAGGGAAACTGTTGAGCTTATTATGAAAGTGCAGATACAAATGCAGACTCCAGAAGAAGCAGCAGCAGAAAATGCACGCAGACTTAAACAGCTGCAGGCAGAAAATGATAAACAGTTAAAAGAAAAACGCTCACTTGAAAAAGAAACTCAAAAAAAATCTGCAACTGTTAGAAGAAATGCACCTAAAATAGGGAGAAATGACCCTTGTCCCTGCGGCAGTGGTAAAAAATATAAAAACTGCCACGGTGTGCAGGGATAATTTAGTTTAAGGTTAATTAATATAAACAGGTGATATATGAAAAAATTGTTATCGCTGCTTTTTACATTAGTATGCTTTACTGCTTTTGCAGAAAATAAAGATAATACTGACTATATGAAACAGTTATCTGCTGTTAAAAGTTTATCAGCAGAGTTTAAACAGGTAAATAATTTAAAAGACTATGGCGAAGATATTTATACAGGCAAAGTATATATCAATATGAAAGAAAAAGCTCTATGGGATTATATTGAGCCCTATTCATCATGGTATCTTATAACTAATGAAACTATTGACCATTATGATGAAATAAATAACCAGCTTGTTAAAATGAAAGCAAAAGATTATAAAGAATATGCACTTTTGCAGGTATTAATGGATTTTTCTCAGCTTAGTAAAAGTTTTACTTATGAACAGAAAAAAAATACATTGCACTTAAAGCCAAAAAGCGATGCAGGGCTTGCTTATATTAATATTGTTTTTAAAGATGGTCTAATATCAGAAATAAACAGTAAAGATAATACAGGAAACTTAACTACAATTTCTTTAAGCAAAGTAGAAATTGATAAAAAAATAAGCGATTCTTCTTTTAAAAAGAAACTGCCTGGTGATGTTAATATTTTTAATCAGTAATGGAGCAATAGAAACAAATGTTTACCAAGATTAAGCATAAAATTACAAGTATTGATAAACAGTTTTTTACTAAAAATTTTTTATTTATACTAGCAGTTACAATTATATACAGTTTATCTGTAAATATCCCATTAATTAAAATGAATTATCCTAAAGAA
>CAMWVK010000261.1 GCA_947177675.1 uncultured Mucispirillum sp. | reverse complement strand
TGTTTAAGAGACTGGTGTATGTAGGCTTAATTAAATCATTTTTTTAAAAGGTGATATATGAAAAAAGATTTAACAGTAGGAAATCCTTTAAAATTAATTATTTTTTTTACAATTCCATTATTAATAGGCAATCTTTTTCAACAGTTATATAATACAGCAGATACTATGATAGTTGGCAGAACAATAGGGTTTAACGCTCTAGCTGCTGTTGGTGTTACTGGTGCATTAGTTTTTTTTGTTATAGGGTTTGCACAAGGGCTTACAGGCGGTTTTTCTATTATCACAGCACAAAAGTTTGGTAATAAAGATGAGGCGGGAGTTAGAAAAAGTGTTGCATCATCTTTTATATTATCATTTATAATAAATATTATTTTAACATTATTAAGTGTAATTTTATCAAGCTGGCTGTTGCATATTATAAAAACTCCAGCAGAGCTTTATGATAATGCTTATAAATATATAGTTATAATATTCTGGGGCACAGGGGCAGCTATTCTTTTTAATCTTTTTTCTAATATATTAAGAGCCATAGGAAATTCAAAGTGGCCTTTATATTTTTTAATTATCGCATGTATTGTAAATGTTGTTTTAGACTATCTTTTTATTCTTTACTTTAATATGGGGGTGGCAGGTGCAGCATTTGCAACAGTTATCTCCCAAGTAACAGCAAGCCTTTTGTGTTTTGAATATATAAGAAGATATGTGCCAGAGCTTCAGGCAAGGGGCAGTGACTGGAAAGTTACTAAATATGATTTGTGGGAGCATATAAGGGTTGGCATACCAATGGCTGTGCAGGTAGCAATTATTGCTATTGGTATAGTGATTTTACAGTGGGCATTAAACAGGCTTGGAGCATTAGCAGTAGGTGCTTTTACTGTGGCTCAAAGAATAGATGTGCTTACTGTGCAGTGTCTTTTATCCTTTGGTATTACTATGGCAACATACACTGCTCAAAATTATGGGGCAGGTGATATTCCAAGAATAAGACAGGGGGTAAGGCATGGCAGTCTTGTTTCTGTTGCATTTGCTGTAATAAGTGGTATAATAATATTATTAGCAGCAGATTTTTCTGTAAGATTATTTTTAGGTAAAGATATAACAGACCCAGCACAGATAGAAGAAACTATCCGCCTTGCAAAAATATATTTAACTATTAACTGCTCTATGTATGTATTTTTAGCACTTCTTTTAGTTTTTAGAAGCACACTGCAGGGGCTTGGTAATAGTATTATTCCTACATTTGCAGGTGTGATGGAGCTTATTATGCGGACAGTTGCAGCAATAATATTCTCTGCATATATTGGCTTTACAGGTATATCATGGGCAAGCCCTGTTGCATGGGTTGGAGCATTTATACCGGTTTTTGCAGCTTATTTTTTTATTATAAAAAGGCTTATGAATAAATATGAAATAAAAAAAGCTATGCAGGAACATGCAGAAAAATTAAGGGAGGCAGCATTATGAAACAAAAACAAGTATTTATTATTTTAGGTGCAGCAGGTATTTTATTATGGGCATACAGTATTTATTCATCTATTCCATTTGCAAAGCATTTAAACTTTAATACTTTAAAGCTAATACTTGAAAATATGCTTTCAATAGAAAGCCTTGTTACACCAGCAGGGTTTATAATAGTTATTGCTGGTGCAGTTATAAGTCAAAAAATTGCAGTGGCTTCTGGCGGTATTATTTCATTGATTATGCCAGTATATGCTGTAATAGAAAGCGGCAGTGCAGAAATTATATCAATTATTATGATACTTATTTCTATATTTACTGTAGTATTGAGCATTGCAGGCAAAAAAGTGAAACTTAAATAATCGCATAAAAAACTGTTATAAGACAGTAAATATATTCTACTTTATATCATCACTCTATTTGGTTAATCAAGGGCAGCCAAGAACTGGGTATTTTTTGTTATTTAAAGAATCAATGCTTATTTGTTTTAAATATTTTTCCATATGGTTTTTCATTTCAAACCAAAGTCCATAGATAGAACAATCTGCACATGCTGTGCAGTCTTTATTATTAACACAGTGAATAGGAACAATCCCTCCATCCATAATAGTAATTACATCAAGGATAGAAATTTCCTCTGCAGGTCTTGCCAGCTTATATCCGCCAAGTTTTCCTGCTGTTGAAATTACCAGCTTTGCCTTTTTAAGACTGGAAAAAATCTGCTCTAAATACTTGTTAGATAACCCCAGTTTTTCAGAAAGTGTAGCAATACCTACAGGTTTATTTGTCTCTGAAAGCATATTAAGCGTATGCAGTGCTTTAATTGCATAGATTGATTTTGTAGTAATTTTCATAATTTCCCTTTTTAGCTTTTTTATTAAGTGTATTAGGCAAAGTTTTCCCTTAACAGTTTAATTTCTGCTGCATATCCATCAAGTTCATTTGGAGTTTCAAGATAAAAAGGCAGATGACGAAGTTTAGGGTGGTTAATAAAATTAATAATTGCATCAAGCCCAATCGTGCCATTACCAATTTTTTCGTGCCTGTCTTTGTGACTGTTGCAGGGCATCATAGAGTCATTTAAGTGAACTGCTTTAAGTCTTTCAAGCCCTATAACTTTGTCAAACTTTTCTAATACACCTTCTAAATCATGAACAATATCGTATCCTGCAGAAAAAATATGGCATGTATCAAGACATACACCTAATTTGTGATTTAATTCAACCCTGTCAATAATAGTGCGAATTTCCTCAAAAGTAGAGCCTATCTCACTGCCTTTGCCAGACATTGTTTCAAGCAGAACAGTTGTCCGATATTCTTCTTTTAATATAGAATTAAGCATATCAGTAATAAAATTAATACCAGTATCAACACCTTGCCCTACATGGCTTCCCGGGTGGAAGTTATAAAGATTTTCTGGTATGTATTCCATAATTTCCAAATCACTAGCCATCGTATTTTTTGCAAATTCTCTAAGTCCTGCATCATTTGAACATGCGTTTAATGTGTATGGTGCATGAGCTAAAACAGGTGCAAAATTATTTTCTTTTAAGATTTCATTAAGGGCAGCAGTATCTTTTTCATTAACAGCTTTTGCTTTGCTGCCTCGTGGATTTCTGCTAAAAAATTGAAATGTGTTTGCATTAATACTTAATGCTTCTTTACCCATATGCTTAAAACCTTTTGATGATGAAAGATGACATCCAATATTAAGCATTATTAACATGAAAGTAATAAACATCTGCAGATGCCGAGGAAGCGGATATTGTGGAGGTGGGGGGGAGCGGATGAT
>CAMWVK010000260.1 GCA_947177675.1 uncultured Mucispirillum sp. | reverse complement strand
GTATAATAACATAAATAATACTGTATAGAGCTATTTTTTTTGCGAAATCTAATATTTTTATTTGCAAAATTTTTTTATATATGGTATCAAGTTTCTTTATAGTGTATTTTATTAATTTAAAGGCGGACAAAATGTTTAAGAAAATTGAGGAAATATTTTCTATTCCAGAATTAAGAAAGCGTATTTTAATGACATTAATGCTTTTAGCAGTATTTCGTATAGGTGCACATGTGCCTACTCCCGGTGTTAATGGTCACGCATTATCTCAATTTTTTCAAAATGCAGGTAACAGCTTATTAGGCTTTTTTGATATGTTTACAGGTGGTGCATTAGAAAAACTTACAGTTTTTGCAATGGGGGTTATGCCTTATATTTCTGCATCAATCATTATGGAGCTTTTAGCTGTTGTTATCCCAACTCTTGCTGAGCTTAAAAAAAGAGGCAGTGAAGGAAGAGCTAAAATAACAAAATATACAAGATATTTAACTGTTGTTGTTGCAGTTATTCAAGGGCTTGCAATATCAATAGGTATTGAAAATATGAGAGCACCAGACGGCTCACCAATTGTTTTTATGGACGGCTGGCAGTTTAGATTTATTGCCACTTTAACTCTTACAACAGGCACTATGTTTTTAGTATGGCTTGGTGAAAAAATAACCTCTTATGGTGTTGGTAATGGTATGTCATTAATCATTATGGCAGGTATTATATCAGCATTTCCGGGTGCTGTCATAAATACTTACTCATTAATGGAAACTGGCACAGTTCAAATTATACCATTAATTATTGCTGTTGCAATTATGGCTGGTGCTTTCATAGCTATCGTATTTATGGAAACTTCTCAAAGAAGACTGCCTATTCAGTATGTTCGTAAAGGTAATGCTGGCGGCACTGTTAATGCAGGCAATTCATATCTACCATTAAGGTTAAACCCAGCAGGTGTTATTCCAATAATCTTTGCATCTACACTGATAACACTTCCTGCTACACTTGCAACATTTATGCCGCAGGACCCACTGGTGCAAAAAATTAACTATTTCTTTTCGCCAGAATATCCTGTATATTATGTGTTAGAGTTAGTTTTAATTGTATTCTTTACATATTTTTATACATCAATTATCTTCAATCCAACAGATATTGCAGATAATATTAATAAATCAGGTGGTGTAATGCCGGGTAAACGCCCTGGTATAGAAACAGCTAACTATATAGACTATGTTCTTACACGACTTACATTTGTAGGTGCAATATATTTAGCAATAGTTTCTGTTATGCCACAATTATTTATTAGGGCATTTGGACTGCCATTTTATTTTGGTGGAACAAGTCTTTTAATTGTAGTGGGAGTTGGTCTTGATGTTATACAAAAGATAGAATCTCACTTACTTACTCATAACTATGACGGCTTTCTTAAAAAAGGCCGTATTAGAGGGAGAAACTGGTCATGAAAAACATTGTATTTTTAGGTGCACCTGGTGCAGGCAAAGGAACACAGTCTGAGTTTATTATTCAAAAGTATGGTATAATACAAATCTCTACTGGTGATATGTTAAGAGCAGCTGTTAAAGCAGGCTCTCCACTTGGAAAAGTTGCAAAAGAGTATATGGATAATGGTAAACTTGTAACTGATGAAATCATTATAGGCTTAATGAAAGAAAGGCTTGCTCAGCCTGACTGTAAAAATGGCTTTATATTAGATGGTTTTCCAAGAACATTAGCTCAAGCAAAAAGTTTAGATATTATGCTTCAAGAAGATATGAAAACAGAAATTACTCATATTATAAGCCTTGAAGTGCCTGATGAATATATTGTAGAAAGAATTACTGGCAGAAGAACAAGCCCTATTACTGGTAAAATATACCATGTTAAATATAACCCGCCTGCTGTTTCTGGAATGGCAGAAGATGGTAAAACACCGCTTATACAAAGAGATGATGATAAAGAAGAAACTGTTAAAAAACGGTTAGAAGTTTTCCATGAACAGGCTGATGCTCTAAAATCATACTATAAATCAACTGGCAAGTTATTTATAGTTGATGGCACAAAAGCACCTAATACAGTATTTGCTGAAATAGAGGAAATACTTAAATAATGGTTGTTTTATACTCTAAAAATGAGATTGAAAAAATAAAAGAGACTTCTTTAGTTGTTAAAGAAGTCTTTAAACAATTAAAAAATTACATTAAGCCAGGAATTTCAACAAAAGATATTGACAAACTGGTAGAAGATGTTATATACTCAATGTCCGCCATACCATCAAGTAAAGGTTATTATGGTTTTCCAAGCTCATGCTGCACATCAGTTAATAATGTTGTAGTGCATGGAATACCAAATGATAAAACAATACTTAAAGATGGCGACATTATTAGTGTTGATGTGGTAGCTAATAAAAATGGCTTTCACAGTGATGCTTGCAGAACATTCCCAGTTGGGAAGATTAGTGCGGAAGCAGAGCGTCTTATAAAAGTTGCAAAAGAGGCTTTTTTTAAAGGCGTAGAGTTCGCGAAAGTTGGAAACAGAATTTCTGATATTTCTCATGCTATTCAAACCCATGTAGAAGCGGCTGGCTTTGGTGTTGTTAGAGAATACCAAGGGCATGGCGTTGGAAGAAGCATGCATGAAGAACCATCTATTCCAAACTATGGCAGACCAAACCGTGGTTTTAGATTAAAATCTGGTGCGGTATTGGCAATTGAGCCGATGGTTACTTATGGTGGCTATTCCATTAAAGTGTTAGCAGATAAATGGACAGCAGTTACTGTAGATAACTCTATTGCGGCTCACTATGAGAATACAGTGGTAGTTACAAATAACGAACCGCTTATTCTAACAATTGAAGATGAAGCCTAAAAATTTTGGTTTCACAACGCAGTGTTGAGGAGAAGAGAACACAATGAGTAAAAAAGATGACGTTATTGAGACATCAGGCATAGTAGCAGAGGCACTGCCAAATGCTCAGTTTAAAGTTACTCTTGAAAATCAACATACCATTCTTGCCCATTTATCAGGCAAGATGAGAATGAACTTCATCAGAATCTTACCGGGTGATAAAGTAACTGTTGAACTTTCGCCTTATGATTTGACGAAGGGCAGAATAACATATCGGCAGAAATAAACGGAGCAGACAAATGAAAGTAAGAGCTAGCGTTAAACCGATTTGCAGCAAATGCAAGATTGTGAAAAGGAAAGGGGTAGTCAGAATAATCCCTGCAAATCCCCACCACAAACAGAGACATGGCTAAGGAGACGAATAGTGGCGCGAGTAGCCGG
>CAMWVK010000259.1 GCA_947177675.1 uncultured Mucispirillum sp. | reverse complement strand
ACATATTTAAAACCACAGTTTGCCATATATCTAAGGTTTCTTTCTGTTGGAATCACAAGGCATGTTTTATAGTCTTTTTTATCATATTTTAAAGCAAGATTATAAATAAAAGAGTATGGAGTAGTGTTTTCTGGAATATTAAGGCAGTTTATCATAAATTTATCCTTTATTAATGTATTAACTGCTGGCATATAAACTATAATCAGCAGTATAAATTATGCCATATATTATATTATGAAATATATACGACAATAAGTGTCGTATATATTCAGACTGTAAAAAAAATCGTAAATTATTTTAAACATAAAAATAGATGCAGTATAAAATTATTTCATACCCATAAGCTGTAGAAGTTTTTCTTCACGAGGAGCCCTTCCCATAAAGTTTATAAAAAGCTGCTGCATAGTGCATGAGCCGCCTTTTTCTAATATGTTTTCTTTAAAGCTTTCTGCAATTTGTTCATCAAACACACCTTTTTCGCTAAAAGCAATATAAGCATCAGCAGAAAGCATTTCTGCCCATTTATAGCTGTAATAACCAGCAGAGTATCCGCCGCCAAAAATATGACTAAAACCGTTTTCAAATATTACATAATCAGGCGGAATAATAACAGCAGTTTCTTTTCTTGTTTCAAGTATAATATTATGCACCTGTTCATAAGTATAGGCATTATCATATATAGATAAATCAAATATACCAAACTCAAGCTGGCGAACTAAAAACATACCAGACTGGAAGTTTTTATTATCTATTAATTTTTTAATTAATTCATCAGGTATCATTTCACCAGTTTCATAATGGCGTGCAAATAATTTTAATACTTTTTCTTCATAAGCAAAGTTTTCTAAAAACTGGGACGGAAACTCTACAGCATCCCATTCTACACCATTAATACCTGATACACCACTTTCTCTGCATTTTGAGAAAAGGTGGTGGATTGCATGTCCTGCTTCATGAAAAAGAGTATGCACATCATCATGTCGTAAAAGTGAAGGCTGTCCTTCTTTTGACGGTGGAAAATTTGCCACAATAAATGCGTCTGGCAGGTGAGTATTATTTTTATCATCAATTCTGCCAGTATGCCAGTTATTCATCCATGCACCGCCTCTTTTTTCAGGTCTTGCTTCTAAATCAATATAAAGCCTTGCAAATGGAGTATTATTAATATCCAGCAGATTAAAACATTTTGCTGTTTCATGCCAGAGTTTTATATCTTTGACTTCTTGAAAGTTAATATTAAAAAGCTTATGCAGGAAAAGGAAAAGACCTTTTACTACACTTTCTTTTTCAAAGTATGGTCTGAAAAGCTCACTGTCAAAGCCAAGCACTTCTTTTTTAAGCAGATTTGAAAGATAAGCTGTATCATAGCTTTCTACTTTATCTATTCCCTTAGTTTTTGCAAAACTTGATAATTCTCTTAATTCTTTTTCTGCCATAACTTTGCCTTTTTTGCTTAAACTTCTTAAAAATGCAAGAGCTTCATCTGCACTTGGGCAGCTCATGGTTTCATTACGCATCTCTCTGTAATTTTTATAACCTAAAATATTAGCTTTTTCGTGTTTCAGCTTTAATATTTCTTCTATTACAGGGCTGTTATTTTCTGCTCTAGTCATATATGCTTTATACACTTCTTCTCTTAACTCTCTGTCTTTGCAGTATGTCATAAAAGCAATATATGATGGTGCCTGTAATGTAAACCTGTAACCCTGCTGAACTTTTGCTGCCATTTTATCACTTTCAGGCATATCTTTTATGTGGGTATCATCTTTTAATATGATTTCAAATGCATTAGTTGCATCAAGCAGATTTTTATTAAAATTATCAGAAAGTTCTGAAAGTCTTGTGTTTATTTCTATTAATCTTTTCTTCTTATTATCTTCTAAATGAACACCGCCTAATTTAAAGGTTTCAAGGCTGTCCTTTATAACTTTTTTCTGCTCATTCGTTAAGTCCTTGTGAGTGCTTATTTGTTTTACTGCTTCATATACTGCTTTATTCTGATTTAATTCTGAAGAATAAATGCTTAATGGCTCTAAACATATAGAAAAAGCCTCCCTTGTTTCTAGGCTGTCGCATACTGAATTTAAATGTGCAACTGGTGTAAAATAATCATGAATACGACATTCAAGCTCCATAAGTGGACGCATAAAGTTAAGATATGTTTTCTTTTCTATTTTTAAAAGTTTTTCAATTTCTTCTTTATTGCTATTAATTATTTCTGTAACATTTTCATACGAATTTTTTGTGCAGTTTAATGGAAAATCTGTAAACATATTTTTCTCCTAATAAATATTATCTATTTTTTTAAGTGTGGCATTATATATTCGTTCTCTCTCATCTATCATCTGCCTTAAATGATAATAAGAATATGGCAGGCTAAGCACTATTGCAGAAGTGGCATTATCCTGCGAATCTGTATGCAGGCTTGTAATAATAATTTTTGTAGTTAAATCTTTTGCTGCACGGATTAATGCTATATCATTATCTTCAATAGAGCTTATTATAATGCTGACCCTTGCACTATTTCTAGTAGGGATATATGGCTCAATTTTTTTAGAAAAAGCTTTTGAGCGGACAAGAAGAGTATCTGTTTTGGTAAAAAATTCTGTTTCACCAGAAAACTGTAATATATTAAAAGGTGTCCTGTTTTCTATGGTGAAAGCAATTTGTATAATATTATCATCACCGATATTTGTATTAATATCCTTTATTATAACATCTTTTGCATATTCTTTTGTATTGTTAAATGTTTTTTCTATATTATTAAGCATTTTTGTAACATTTCTATCACGCTCCATATCTTCATCAAGTTTGCTTTTTAATATTTTCTTATATTCTGCGATAATCTGTTCTGGAGTTTTGCCGTTTAATCTTTTATATAAATTTTCTGCCACAATTGCTTCTTCACTAGATAAAATACTGCCTTGAGATGAAGCATCTGGTAAATATACTGATATTGGACCTTTAATATAAGAACATACGGTAGAGTTAATTTGAGCACATACCATATTTATTTTATTCTGTAAATCATAAAAATCTTCCGCCTGAATAGGCACTGCCATAACATTGACCTTTTCTTTCTGGCAGCCTGTAAGAATAAATAACATTGCAGATATGATTATTATAAACTGTTTCATAATATCCTCAAAATGAAATACCTAAAATCATAATTTATCATAATAGAAGCATATAAATCAAGGATTATATACCTTTTTTACTTCCGTTTTTTTGTTTCAGTTAGATATTTGACTGTAAACAATGGGTGAGTATAAGTA
>CAMWVK010000258.1 GCA_947177675.1 uncultured Mucispirillum sp. | reverse complement strand
ATATTAGGTTACAATGTAATTATTTCATCATTATATATATTGAAAATCAGTATAATTGATTTTATTATTTACATTATTATTTATTACTTAATGGAGTTTAGAAGTGCTTTTCACAGCATTAAAAGATGACCTTTTAGGGTATTATAGAAAAAGAATTATTTTATTTTTTGCAATTTTTGTATTTATTTCTTGTATTCTATTTGCAAGATTATTTATTTTACAGGTTATACAATACGAGCATCTTTTAGTTGATGCAAACAGAAATAGAATAAAAACAAAAGAAATTATTGCAGAAAGAGGTTTTATATACGATTCTAAAATGAAACTTCTTGTAAGTAATACTCCATCTTATGATCTTGTATTAAATAAAGATGATATAAGGCGTGGTGATGATGTAATGGGTATGCTTAAACGGGTACAGGAAGTTATAGATTTTGATATGAATAAAGTTATAAAAGACTTAAAAGATAAAAGAATACCTTCAGTTTTAATAAGCAGAGGTTTAAATATATCTGATATTGCATATTTTGAAGAGTATGTAGATCATTTTGCTGGTTTAAGTGTTGAACTGCACTCTGTTAGAAAATATGCAGATGGGTTTTCTTTTAGCCATATTTTAGGTTATGTCAGCGAAGCAACCCCTTATGATATAGAAAAAAATAAGGATATATATAAGCGTGGCAGCTATATTGGAACTATGGGTGTAGAGCTCCAATATGAAGATGAACTGCGTGGAAGCCCTGGTTCTATGGAAATTGAAAGAGATGCAAGAGGCAGAATTGTTAATATATTAAAAGAAGACCCTGCAACAGCAGGTAATGACATTGTTTTAACAATTGATGCAGAATTACAGCAGTATGCAGCAGAAGTTATGGAAGATAAAAAAGGTGCTGTTGTTGTTTTAGATATTGCAGATAACTCTTTACTTACTCTATATTCAGCACCAAGCTATGATTTAAATATGTTTACACCATATCTTAATGAAACAGAGTGGGAAAGAATACACAGAGATAAACGAAGTCCTTTAATTAACAGACCTATTGAAGGACAGTATTCGCCAGGCTCTGTTTATAAAGTAGCTATGGCATTAGCAGGTTATGAAGAAAAAGCTGTAACATCTGAAACTACTTATAAATGTTTAGGTATTTTTCATTTAAATTCATATTTTTCATACAGATGCTGGAAAAGAACAGGTCATGGTAAAGTTAATATGCAGGAAGCGTTAGCTCAATCATGTGATATTTATTTTTATAATTTAGGTCTTTCTCTTGATATTGATAAAATGGAATATTATTCAAAAATTTTATCGTTAGGAGAATATACTGGTATAGATTTACCTAATGAAAAAACAGGTATTTATCCATCAAGAAAGTGGAAAAAGGCATCAAGAGACGATATTTGGTATCCTGGTGATACAGTAAATACATCTATTGGACAGGGCTATATGACAGCAACACCATTGCAGATTGGTGTTATGATGAGTGGTGTATTTAATGGAGGTAAAATATATAAACCTAGAATATTAAAAGGTATTATAGACCAGAATACTGGAGAATATACTGAAAAAGAATCAGAATTAAAGCACCAGATATATGTGTCAAAAGAAATACAGGATAATATAATGGCTGGTTTAATTGATGCAGTATATAAAAGAGGCGGCACTTCAGGCAGAGCAAAAGTAAAAGAGATGAAAATAGGCGGTAAAACTGGAACTGCTCAGGTCGTAAGTGCAAAGATTACAGAAAAGTATGAAAAAGATGAAATACCAGAAGAATATAAAGACCATGCATGGTTTACTGGTGTTTTTCCTGCACGGGACCCTAAATATGTTATAGTTGTTTTAGCAGAAAACAGTGGGGGCGGAGGTGCAAGTGCTGCCCCAATAGGTGGTAAAGTAATTAAAAAAATGCTTGATATGGGATATGTTAGCCCAGATAAAAACAACTAAAAGGTTAATATATGTTTGCTAAATTTAAAAAATATTTACTGGAAACTGATTATATGCTTTTAGCAGCTGTTTTATGTCTTGCAGGTATTGGTATTGTTTCAATATATAGTGCTGGATATAACCCATCTACTGGTGAAACAGATGCTTTTTATAAAAAACAGCTTATGTGGCTTGTATTTGGTATTATTTCTTTTTTTATAATGAGTTATGTAAATTACAGAAAAATAGTAAGATTCATACCTATCATTTATAGTGCTGGTATTCTGCTTCTTTTAATAGTTTTGATATTAGGGCATATTAAAATGGGAGCACAAAGGTGGATAGGTATTGGACCTTTAAGACTGCAGCCTTCAGAGATATTTAAAATAATATGGGTTATATCTCTTGCATGGCTTTTTATGGATTTTGACGGCAAAAGACTTAGTTTAATAAAGATACTCCAAAAATCATGGATGTTAATACCACCATTTTTATTAGTTTTTTCTCAGCCTGATTTAGGAACAGCATCAACTTATGTAGCAGTATGGTGTATGCTTTTACTTATGCTTGGAGTTCAGCGTCATGTATTTATTATTGCATTAATTGCTGTTGCAATCATTGTGCCTGTTGGCTGGCAGCATTTGCATGATTACCAGCAGACAAGGGTAAAAGTATTTCTTGGATTAGTGCAGGATAAACAAGGGGATGGATACCATGTAGAGCAGTCAAAAGTTGCTGTTGGAAGTGGTGGTATTAATGGTAAAGGATTTCTTGGTGGAACTCAGGCTCATTTAAGCTTTTTACCAGAAAGTCATACAGACTTTATATATTCGGTTATTAATGAAGAGCATGGATTGATTGGTGGCACTGCAGTAATCTTGCTTTTTCTGTTTTTGATATTTAAGATATTTAGGATTGCAATGAAAACAAAGGAAGCTTCAGGTAAGCTTATTGCTATGGCTGTAGGCTGTTATATATTTTTCCAGTTTATTATTAATGCTGGTATGACTGTTGGTATGGTTCCTATTGTTGGTATTCCTATGCCTTTTGTCAGCTATGGCGGCACATCTCTTCTTTCTTTTTTTACAATGATAGGTATAGTTAACTCTATACATTTAAGAAGATATTCTTTAACAGATTAAAGGTATGTAAATGAATATAAAAGAACTGATTAATGTTTCAAAACCTGCTAGATATATTGGTGGTGAGCTTAATTCTATAATTAAAAATGATAATGACTTATTAAACTTTTGTTTAATATTTCCAGATATTTATGAGATAGGCTCAAGTCATGTAGGTTATATACTGCTTTATGAAAGAGTAAATAAATCAGATAAAGTATATTGCCAGCGTTTTTT
>CAMWVK010000257.1 GCA_947177675.1 uncultured Mucispirillum sp. | reverse complement strand
CTTTCAGAATAAACTGTAGAAAAAAAATTAAATTTCCTATCATTTGAAAGTTTTTCAAGTTCTTTTGATAAATTTGCTAATTTTCCATTTTCATCAATCATTTATTATCTCCCTTAACATTGTCTTGATAATAATATACCACAATAAGCGACAATAAAAGACGGACAGCTAAAAATAATTTATATATTAGATTTTTAAAAATTAGAATAATTTGTATAATATAATGACTGGATAATCTTGTATATAGATAAACTATAAAAAAAGGGGCTTTTAAAGCCCCTTAAATTATTTATTGATTTCTTCTACAAATTCAATGATTGCCATTTCAGCATTATCGCCTGCACGACGACCAGTTTTTAATACTCTAGTATAGCCGCCGTTCCTGTCTTTGAAAACAGGAGCGATTTCGTGGAAAAGTTTTCTAACACTTTCAGCATTAGGAAGTTTTTTAAGAGCTAATCTTCTTGCAGGAACATCACCTTTTTTAGCAAGAGTGATTAATGGCTCAACAACACCTCTTAAAACTTTTGCTTTATCAAGTGTAGTTTCTATTTTACCATTTTCTATTAAAGACACAGCCATATTGCGAAAAGTAGCAATACGGTGAGATGTCTTCATTCTAAACTTGTTATTAACCACATTGTGTCTCATTATTCAACCTCAGTATCCTTTTTCTTATAGCCTAAACTCTCTAAATCCATACCAAGGCTTAAACCTAAGTCAGAAAGAACTTTTTTGATTTCTTCCAGCGATTTTCTGCCAAAGTTTTTAGTTTTCAGCATTTCGCTGTCAGTTTTGCTGCACAGCTCATGGAGAGTTTTAATGTTAGCATTTTTAAGACAGTTATATGCACGAACAGAAAGCTCCAATTCTTCAATGCTGTTATCAAGCATTTCAAGAACCTGACTGTTACCTCTGCTTTCTTCAACATCTGCCTCTTCTTCATCTTTTTCTTCAAAGTTTATAAACTGAGTCATGTAGTCTTTAACTATTTTTGCTGCAAAAGCCATTGCTTCTTCTGGTCTGACAGAACCATCAGTATCAATTTCTAATATCAGCTTATCATAATCAGTACTTTGCCCAACACGAGCATTTTCTACATGATAATTCACTCTTTTTATTGGAGTAAATATAGCGTCAATAGGCATTATATCAATTTCATTATTGAATTTATTCTCAAATTCACCGCTAGGAACATATCCAATACCTCTTTCTACAATAAGCTCCATATATAACTCTAAGTTATCATCGCTTATTGTCAAAATATGCTGTTCAGGGTCAAGCACTTCTACAGTGCCATCACTTTGAATATCTCCTGCAGTAACAGGACCTTTGCCTTTTTTCTTAATAAATACCTTAGTTTGTTCAGGTATATTTGAACATAATGTAAGGTCTTTAATATTTAAGAGAATCTCTACTACATCCTCAATGACACCTGGAATAGTTGAAAACTCATTTGTAACTCCGGAAATACGCACACCAACAACGGCAGTGCCTTCAATAGAAGAAAGCATAACTCGTCTTAAAGCGTTACCAATAGTAGTTCCAAACCCTTTTTCGTATGGCTCAATAATAAATTTGCCAGAAGTGCTGGAAACTTGACCAACCGGTTCAATACTTTTAGGTTTTATTAAATTCCTAAAATTCATCATTATCATAGGTAATGCATCCTCCGCTTTAAAAGCGTTATTTAGAGTAGAGCTCTACGATGAGCGATTCCTGAATATCATAAGCGATATCAGTTCTTTCTGGCAGACGGTTAATTTCTGCTTTAAAGTTTTGCTTATCAAGAGTTATCCATTCTGGAATTCCTCTACCTGCAGCAGTATCAAGAGATTCAATTATTCTTGTATGGTTTCTGCTTTTTTCTTTAACTTCTACTACCATTCCAGATTTAACTAAGAATGATGGAATACTTACTTTTCTACCATTTACGGTAAAATGTTCGTGTTTTACCATTTGACGAGCTTCTTTGCGGCTTGAAGCAAAACCAGCTCTGTAAACAACATTATCAAGGCGGCGTTCTAATAATTGAAGTAATACTTCACCTGTAATGCCTTCAACAGAAGACGCTTTCTCAAAATATCTGCGAAATTGAGATTCTAATACGCCATAAATTCTTTTTGCTTTTTGTTTTTCACGAAGCTGAACACCATAGTCACTTAATTTTTTATGCAGTTTGCCATGTTGACCTGGTGCGTATTCTTTTCTTTCAAAAGCACATTTGTCTTTATAACAACGCTCGCCTTTAAGAAAAAGCTTCATATTTTCGCGTCTGCAAAGTTTGCAGTTTGCACCTGTATATCTAGCCAAGGTATCCTCTCCTAAACTCTTCTTTTCTTAATAGGACGGCATCCGTTATGTGGAACGGGTGTAATGTCTCTAATAACAGTAATCTTGATTCCAGCTGCTTGAATTGCTCTAATAGCACTTTCTCTGCCAGAACCTGGACCTTTAACACTAACTTCAACTTCTCTCATACCAAAATCAACAGCTTTTTTAGCTGCATTTTCAGCTGCAAGTTGAGCAGCAAAAGGAGTGGATTTCCTTGAGTTTTTAAAATTTTCTGTTCCGCCAGTTGCCCAGCATACTACATTACCTTTTACATCAGTAAAAGCAACATGTGTGTTGTTAAATGTAGAGTTAATATGAGCAATACCCTTTGGTACTCTCTTTTTTTCTTTTTTACCTGATTTTCTAGGACCTGCCATGGTTCCTCCAAAGTAGCATTATGACAGAATATTAACTTGCATTGAATACCCTTTAACAGGTAGTCCAGCTAATATCTGCACAGTGTCTTATAATTAAGAACACTATCAAGTTTTACTTCCTTTTTATACCGCGTTTACCAGCAAGACCACGACGAGTTCTTGCATTTGAACGAGTTTTCTGTCCTCTAACTGGAAGACCCATTTTATGTCTCCAGCCGCGGTAACAGTTTATTTCCATAAGGCGTTTAATAGCAAGACCGATTTCTTTACGCAAATCGCCTTCCACCTTATAGTTTTCCTCTAATAATTTTCTGATTGAGGAAATTTCCTGCTCTGTTAATTCAGCCACTCTTTTATTGCTGTCAATACCTGTTTCTTCAATAAGTTTGCGGGCTGTACTTCTACCTACTCCATAAATGTAGGTAAGACCGATTTCTACTTTCTTGTTATTTGGAATGTCAACTCCGGCTACTCGCGCCACTATTCGCCTCCTTAGCCTTGTCTCTGTTTGTGGAGGGGATTTTAACAGATTATTCTGACTACCCCTTTCCTTTTCACAATCTTGCATTTGCTGCAAAT
>CAMWVK010000256.1 GCA_947177675.1 uncultured Mucispirillum sp. | reverse complement strand
GTGTATATTATTATTTTAACACTTTCAAGAATTTTTTAAATTAAATGTAAAAAAAACACATTGCATACATAAATTAGTTGAAATAATCATAATAATTTTATATAAATATAATAGGATAAAAATGGTGTGCTATGGAAAATAATTGGATAATAACTGCAAAAATTAATATTTCTGAAGCAGACTTTAACTTGTGGCTTGCTTCATCTGCAAAATTTACTACACAGGCAGAACTTTTTAACTGTGACAGTGATGACCCATTTGTCAACATATTATTAGGTGGCTCAATAAAAGCATCATACAGTTCTATTGCTAATTTTTTTGCCAATGAGCTTTCAGAAATGATACTTTCCTTTGACAAAGAATCTTTAATTTTATATTATAACCATATAAGCAATACATTGGATTTTGCTTTTGAAGTCAATAGATATAATGGCTTTAAAACAGCTACATACAATACTGCAATGCTTTTAAGTATTGCATCATTTAAAAATAATGATAAACCTGATTTCTGTTTAGTCAGCAGCAATGAGTTTACAAATATTTGTTACGCTATAGAAATAACTAAAAATGGGATTAAGATTATCAAAATAAATAGTCAGAATGCAGTTATTCCACATAAATATAATCTTGTATATGATATGCTTCATAAAGAAGATGCTCTGCAAAACTATCTGCAGAAAGATTTATATAACTTATTCCATAACTTTATTACAAAAAGGCTGAAAACAGATTTAGAAGATATTATTTTATTTTCATCTTCAGAACATCCTGCAGTGATTACACCAGATGCAAAATATAAAACTGACGGTAAACATGTAATAACTGATAAAGGTGAAACGGTGCCTAATGCAAACCCTGCTGCATTCACATCTCTTGGAGTTGGATATGGTGCTGATAAAGGAAAAGTTTTTTATGGGAGTATGGAAATAGAAAATGCTGATAATTCAACATTTTTTGTTCTAAATTATGGATATGCAAAAGACAAATCTTACGCTTATTATAATGGTGAACCAATTTGCAAGTTAAGCTGTAATTTCAGGGTATTTAAACAGGGTAATGGATATGCAACTGATAATATAAATGTATATTATAAAGGCATACTTCTTGAAAACAGTAACCCTATGGCTTTTCGTCTTGTTGGAGATAATAATTATGCTGATGCAGAATATTTAGCTGCAGATAATATATATACATACAGAAACGACCAAAATATTGAGTATATTGATAATGAAACAATTACCTCTATTAGTAAAAACTTTTTTAAAGATAAAAACACAGTTTACTACATAACTACCCCGCTTAATATGCTTAATCCTGATGAAGCAAGAGTTTTAAATGAATATTATATTGCTGATAAAACAAAAGCATATTTTTGTGATAGTAAAGGTGTAGTTTTATTAGAAAATGTTAATCCTATAGGGCTTCAAGTCCGCTCTCGTCTTGCTGTTGATAGTAAATATGTATTTTTTAAAGGCAGCGTTATAGATGGTTTAGATGGAGCAAAAGTAGATATTCACAATGATAATTTCAGCGGATATTTAAATGATGGTAGTTCTATATATTATTATATGGATAAAGTTGATGCAGACCCTGTTACATTTAAACCATTAGATTTTGGATACGGCTCTGATGGCAAAAGTTTATTTTTTAAAGGAAAAGTTGTTAAACAAGGCAATTTTCAGTCAGTGATTTCTCTTTTTGACAGTTCTATTACAGATACATCAAATACTCTTTCAAATGATGATATAATAGAGCTTGGCAATTCATATAAACGAATTAAAAATAAAATATATTACAGCTCTATTTTACTTGAAAATGCTGATGCTGAAACTTTTGAAATAATTTGTGTAAATACTCCAAAAGGAGATATTACAACATTTTATGCAAAAGATAAAAATAATGTATATTACAAAGAAAGGCTTATAGAACAGGCTGATGTATTTTCTTTTGCAGTATTACTTCACCCAGATTACGATACAATAGTTGATTATATACCAAAAACAGCTGTTGATAATAAATGTGCTTATTATAAGGATAATATTATACCAGATATTGACCCAGCAACTGTATATCCGTTTACTATACATAGAGCATGGCAGGCTGGTGCAAATATTATTTATAAAGGTAAAGTTATAAAAAATATAGATTTATGTAATTTCCATACAATAGAAGGCGATATTTATACTGATAATAAAAGAGTATATTACAAAATACTTCCTATTGAAAATATTGACCCTGCAAAAATTGTCATACTTTCTAACAACTATATTAAAGATGATAATGGACTTTGTTATTTAGAAGAAGACTGGGAAGGATATTTAACTGCCAACTCTTTTACTCCACATATTAACAGCTTTGATATACTTCCTGAAAACAATGCTTTTTCTTTTGACAGATATAAAGTTTATTTTAAAGGTAAAGAAATACCTGATATTGATTTAAATTCAATAAATATGATAGGCGATAATTATCTGCAGGATAAAAACAGCATATACTGTGGCAATATAAAGCTTGAAAATGCTGATACTGCATATTTTATGCTTTTAGGTGACGGTTATGCTTCTGATGGTAAAAATACATATTATCAATCTGAACAATTAAATACAACAAATATGCTTCATGTATTAGGCAATGGATATGCAACAGATGGGACTACTTTCTGGCTTTATGGCACTGTATTAAGCAACCCTTATGAGCATCAATATATTACTGATATTTTAGGTCAAGGATTTGCATAAAAAATAAAATGGGATTTACTATAAGCCGGATTCTGTACCTGTAAAACAGGTGGCAGTCATTTCTCTAGATTATTAATTGCTTAATAATTCAAGCAGCTTACCCGTTGGAAAAATGGGCTGAGCAACCCGTTCCAGCCTATTCGCCTTGCACTTAATGGGGCTTGTTCGCATACTTTTGTTACCAAAAGCAGCGGTGGGCTCTTACCCTCACCTTTTCACCCTTGCTGCTAATACAGCGGTTATTTTCTGTAACGCTTTCCCCGCATTACTGCGAACTGATGTTATCAGTCATTATGCTCATATAGTGTCCGGACTTTCCTCTTGTAATAAATTACCAGCGACTGCCCGTAAATCCCAGTTATAAATATAATATATTTATATAAAAATCAATATAAAATTTTATAAAACAGCTTAAAAATTCTTAAATAACAACATATATGTTAAAAATCACATAAAAAAAAATTACTTGAACTTACTAAAAAATAAAAAGTGGTCTGGTGTAATTGGTGAGATGGCTCAGTGTGGATACTACCATGCAAACCGGTTATAGAATCC
>CAMWVK010000255.1 GCA_947177675.1 uncultured Mucispirillum sp. | reverse complement strand
CTCACTTTCTTTTAAATGCAGGATAAACTTTTCACCAGTAAGACCATTAAATTTAGACAGTCTTCTCTTTGCAAAACTCCAAAAACTTATCTCTCCATTTACATGAGATTTACCCCTGCTAAATTCATTTGCATGATGATATACTCATGTATTGTATATAACTATTTAAAATTAAGCCATAATATGTCTTCCACAACCATCAGTATGTATTGTGCTGCCTTTTATGATTTTAACCTGCATTATCAGAATTAATTCTTCTTTGGAACAGTTTAGGAACTATTGTAACATATACTTTACTTTCTCGCTTTAATAACATAAATACTGATGTTTTACCTGCTGATACTCTGCCTCGTTTATCTCTAATCCGTTTTGCTCAAAAACAGCTTTCATCAAGCTCAAATTCTCCAAACTCTTTACCTGTTATTCTTAAAGAGTAATCTAATAACAGCTCTCTAAACTTATTATAGTAACGATTTATTGTATTTCTATTTATACATAATAATATTGATGTTGAACTTGCTGTAATATCTTCTGAAAAAACTTAATTATTTTTTAATTCTATATTTACTTAACCTACTGGATTTCATACTCTTTTTTTATATCTTCTAAAAAAATACCAGTCAAGAGCCAAGAAATAATATGATGCGATTCTAATTATGTATATTGTTAAAATGCTGGTAATTTTTAGAATAAAAAGTGATATAAGTAAATGAATAAAAACTATTTCATATATAAAAAAAGAAAGCAACCATATATACTAATGCAAAATTAAAAAATATTTTAATAAGTTCACAATGCACTAATTATCCCACTTGAATTGTTTTTCTTTTACAGCAAATGAAATACAGTATTATTATACAGAATAAAATATTATTTATAACCCTGCTTTTTCATAAAGAGTGGTTAGAAAATATTATACATACATAATAGAAAAGCATACTTTAATAATATAAATTATACTGCATCATTAAAAAGATATTTCCATAAATAAATTACCAAATGTATGACCGTATGGTTGAACAGTATATTCTTTTGTATAAAGTGTCCATGTATAGCCTATTCTTATGCCATAGTATGACAACACTATACCACAAGCTGCATCCCACCTTAAAATATTTGTATTATAACCATAATCACTGGTGCTGTTATTACCAGATACAAATAAATTATAAAGCACTACTCTTGGACCACCACTTGCAAAAAGATATACTGATAATTTATCGCTGTGTACTGGTGCTGCATCAGTTAAAGTATTTATTTTCTGCACTCCAAAATCATTATCTAAATTATAACCAATACGCAAAGTGCCGTAAGCTCCCAAATGAACATCAGCATTACCAAGTGCCACATCTAAAGTCCCTAGAAAATCCATTGAAAAATAATTAGTTTTAAATATATATACCCTGCCAGTCCACTGATAATATGGGTTTACAATAAACTCTGTTCCTATCTGGTTATCCCAGCCGTAAAAAAGACCTTTATCAAACATTATATGTATAAATGACTGAGCTTCTTCTACAAGTGCATAAGGACCTGTAATACCTAATTTTATACCTATATGCTCTAATGTATTTGCAGTTCTGTTATATATACCTGCATTAAAATATAGAAAACCACCGTATGGGTGCTCATTTTCAGGTACATAAGTGCCTGTATAGTCTGGGGTAAACATTTCCTGATTGATGCTTAAATGAAATCTGGTAAAATGGGGTTTATTATAATTAACAATGGATACATTTTTTGCCCAGCTCATTATATTATCTTCTGTAAAATAATCATATTCTTTAGATGTATATCCAAAACGGACACCATTTGTATAATTTCTATCAGTATGTATAAAACTTATTTTATCATTTTCCCACATGCCATAGATGGTATGTTTTTTATAAGGTATGAATTCTGATGCTTCTGCACTGACAGAAAAAAATAACATAAAAAACAGACTGAAAATATACAAAATTACTCTTTCACACATAATTTACACTCAAATATAATGCAGCACATTAAACAGCATTATAATTTATAAAATATATTAATCACAATAAGTATTAATATTGGCTTAATATTATTGCATTTTTTACATTCTAGGATATTTCATATAGAAGATTTCTGTATGACATAATCATAATATCTGCATATTTTACTATATGCAGTTTCAATATCTATACTGTCTACTATATGCACCGTCCATACTACCACTTATCTATTATGAGTAAAGCGAAGAATCTATATAAATAAGCTGCAACTAAAACTGATAATCCGCTGAAATACTATTTAAAAAAATCGTTTTATAGTAAAATCATATTTTGTATTTGTAAAGAGCAAAACAATATACAAATTATTCATAAATGTATTATATTTTAAATATAGAAATAGAGTTTATGAAAAATAAAGAAACAAATAATTTTCTTGACAAATAGTATAAAAGTATTAAATTAATATATAATAAAATAATTCAAAGGGGTTCATAATGAGAAAATATTTAGTATTATTATTTATGTCTGTTGCTACAATCTCTTATGCTGGGTATTACTATGATGGTGGGGCTATGGGGTTTTGTGATCATGTCAACAGGACAAATCCTTCTGTTGTTACCGCTGCTGGATTTTGGGAATACCCTATTGTTAATACAAATAATACAACATTGATTAGAGCATATGATAGTCAAACTTATGCTTTTAGAACACTTGTTATAGGATATCCTTTATCTGATAATTCGCTTGTAAGATTTGATGGTGATTTTTTACAAAATGATCCAAGTTATATCATTTGTAATACATCTAGGTATTTGGATCCAAGTGCAACAAATGTTCTTGGTTATGGACTTGGCAGTTTTTATGGTGGGCGTTCTAAAGAATGGTTAATACCAAAAAAATGGTTAAGACCTGGGGAAAACAAAATTCTTGTTGAAATTCCTGGTTATTCTGGAATTATTACAATTAATGTTAAATAGGAATGAATTATGAAATATTTTTATATTACATTTTTATGTATATTTTTTGTTGCTTGTAGTGGCAACAAGAGTGGTCATGATGATGAGAAATATAGAATAGATAGCAGTATTCAAAATTCTAATCGTGTAATAAATAATAGCAAAAAACCAATTATTATAAATTTAGATATAAATGATATTATGACAGATGAAGAAGCTGAAAAATATTATAATGAAAATGGTAAAGATTCTGTCAATTATATATATATTAGTGATACTTATTCTCCATTTATAAATAACAATAACTCTATTATAGTGTCAATAGATGAAAAAAACAATACCTATTTAGTTGAACCTGAACCACAAGTAGAT
>CAMWVK010000254.1 GCA_947177675.1 uncultured Mucispirillum sp. | reverse complement strand
ATCTTATAGTAGTCTGAAAGATTTCAGAATTGTCCCGGCAATAGAAAATCTGAGATGTCCTAATTTGTTTATAAACGTCTGTGAAACATTTCAGTTTCTACTCCTAGTTACATTTTTTCCTTACCTAAATGTATAATTCAAACATTTTAAAATAGTTTTAGCATTTTCTTTTTCGTCATTATATTCATATTTTTCAGCAAGAGCTATATGAATAAATGGATTTAATGCACCTTCTGAAGCATGTTTTCTTAAAAGGTTAGTAAGGTCGCTTTCTTTTCCTGCTGCAATATATGCTTTTTCCACATTTTTTATATCATCCATATCACGAAGCAGACCTTCTTCTATAACCTGCTGAAACTCATCAACTGCTTTCTGCACCTTATCAGTTTTTAAGAACAAAAGTCCTTTTATTATCCTTGCAGGTCGGCATTTTTTGTTTTCTTCCAAGGCTGATTTAATATGCTTAAAAGAGGCCTGTGGATTTGCTGCATTAACAGCTTTTTCCACCATACATTTTTCAAAAAAGCCGGGCAGATACTTACCTGTCATTTTGTTATATTTTATATGGTATTGCAAAGCATTATCGTAGCTTTGAGAAAAAAGGGCACTTTTTGCCATAATTACAATATTATCAGGGTTATTCATTACCTGATTTTCACTCTGTAAAAGAGATACTGCTTTTGCATACTGACCTGCAAGCATATAATCTTCTGCTAATTCGCCAATTAAAGCATTTCTAAAATCTTTATCAAGCTCACTGTTTCCAAGCATCATTTCATGTATTTGTGCAGCACGGGTAAAATCGCCTTTTCTTCTGAATAAAAATCCAAGAATTAAATATATTTCAGGGTTTGCTGCACCTTTAAATGCTATATTTTTCAGCTTTTCTACAGCTGTATTATCATCACCATTAAAAAATGCAGAAAGAGCATTTACAACAGAAATATTTGTTTTTTTAGGCTGTTTTATAGTATTTCTTCTTGTTAAGAAAAATATAAAAACTAATGCTATTATTAAAGCTAGCGATATGCTTGCAATTTCTGTGTAGCTCATAATATTACCTTAATGCATCTTTTATATCATTCTGTGTATTTCCTGCAGGTGTTTCTGCTTTATTTGTTTCTTCTATTGCTGCCGCAGTTTCCTGTTTTACAGGTTCTCCAGAAATAGTTAATTTCTGCAGCCTTTCTATTTCCTGCTGGTGTGTATTAATTTCTTTATTAAGTTTTTTAATTTTGCTTTTTAATGCAAGACTTTCACCCCATACAGCTAATGCACCAATAATTATACCTGCAAAAAGAGTGATTATTACAAGCAGAAATAGAGGAATATTGTATGCAGCAATATTCATAAGCGGTTTAAATGTAACAGTTTCTACATTACTTACGGAAAAAATTATAAGATAGCCAATAAATACTGCCTGTATAATTAATTTAAATATCCTTATCATTTTTAAGCTCCTCCTGCAAAGCAGTATAAAGTTTTTTATATGTTGCTTCTAAATGTTCAGAAATAACTCTTGTTTCACCTATAACAGGCATAAAATTAGTATCTCCTGTCCATCTTGGCACAATATGCATGTGCAGATGGTCTGCAATACCAGCACCGCCGGGTCTGCCAACATTCATACCTATATTAAAACCTTCTGGATTAAGTGTCTTTTTCATGACCTTTGTTGTAAGGCGGACAAATTTCATCATTTCAAGGGATTCTTCATCTGTTAATGTGGTAACATCAGAAGTATGTCTGTAAGGAATAACCATCACATGTCCATTATTATAAGGAAACAGATTCATTATAATAAAACAGTGGCAGCCTCTATGTAATATTAAAACTTCTTCATCTTTCGTGCTTTTAGGTGCCTTGCAGAATACACAGCCAATATCTTTATGCTCACCTGTAATATAAGCCATTCGCCATGTAGCCCATAATCTATCCATAAATACTCCAGTATATAATTTAATAGATTATATTACAGGTTAAATTATATTCTTGCAAGTTTTTTTATTTAAAACCTTTTGATAAAAATGTGATTATAAGAATAGAGCCTGCTATTAAAGTAAAAGCTGTTGTTAAGTTTGTTATTTCTGAAACAAAACCCATAACAGATGGACCAAATAATGTACCAAAATATCCAATAGTTGCAACAGCAGAAACTGCTATGCTTAAAGGCATATTTCCTTTATACCTGCCTGAAGCTGATATTGTAACAGGCACCATATTTGCAAGCCCTGCACCTGCTAATGCAAAGCCAGTAAACGATGCCCAGCTGTAAGGAATATAAAGCATAATCAATATACCTGCAGCAGCAGTCAGGCTGCTTGCAAAAAGAATATTTTTTATGGAAAACTTGTCCGCTGTCTTATCACCAAGCAGTCTGAACAAACCCATAGTAATATAAAAAAGAGAAAAAGAATATCCTGCATACTGTGGCTCTATTTTTCTTACTTCCCGCATAAATAATGCACTCCAGTCAAGAATAATACCTTCTGCCATAAATGCTATAAAACATATCATACCCAATATAAAAAGTATTCTTGTTGGTTTTATAAAAAGTTTCTGGGGAACTTCTCCGCCATAGTTTAAAAGGGCAGGGATGCTTAATACAAGCAGTAAAAAAATAAGTCCGGTAATAATAAATACAGCAGTAATATAGGTAAAGTGTTTTAAAAGATATGTTACTATTAAAATTCCAAAAAATACCCCAAAACTGTACATGCTGTGAAAGCCTGCCATTAAATTTCTTTTCATACCTTCTTCTACTAATGCACCCTGTATGTTTAGTGTAACATCAAGCATTCCAAGTGATGCACCAAATAAAAACATAAATACAGCCATTATAAAAATATTTCCAGATACTGAAAGCACTAAAAGGCATATTATTATTAATGATGTAGATAAGATGACAGTTTTTCTGCAGCCTATTTTTGCAGTAGTAAGTCCTGTAAAAAACATACTGATTACTGCACCAAAAGCAATCTGTAAAAGTAAAAATCCCAGCTCTGCCTTATCTATATGCAGTCTGTCTTTGACAAATGGCACAAGCATTGCCCACATACCAAAAGCAAAGCCTAGTATAATATATCCTGTGTATGTGCTTATTCTGTGGCGTAAAGAAATGTTATTCATAATTTTTTTCTAATTAAAGAGTCTTCTGTAATATCTATCATTTTCTTATATGTATTAAGCATAGTATCTATTTCACCTTGATTTAAATGCTTTAATATTTCTTTTTCTGTCATTATAAATGCTGACTGTATAGTTTCTACTATTTTCCTGCTGCTTTCTATTATATAAATATATATTTTACACCTGCTGTTTACTTATAAATTA
>CAMWVK010000253.1 GCA_947177675.1 uncultured Mucispirillum sp. | reverse complement strand
ACTTTCTGCATTATTTCAGAGGGAGTAAGGTTTAATATTTCTGCTGCTTTTTTACAGTCTTCCCATTCTGGAAAAAGTCTTTCTATATCTTTATATTTTATGCGTTTTAGCTTTATTTTCTCACCCATAAATTCTTTTTCTATAAAATCTCTTTTGGCAGTTATTCTGTTTACTTTTTCTACCCGCATACCTATTGTGCTTGAATATTTAAATAAAGTATATACTATTTCATCTTTATCAGCTTCTATGCACATTATATTCACAATATATAATGGTCTGTTTTTCTTGCCAAAAGCAGGAATAAAGCACACATCTTTTGCACCTTTTGCCATAAGTTTTTCATGCAGATAACCTAAAAGTTCACCTGCCATATCATCTATATTTGTAGTAATATTTATTATGCTGTCATCATAAGTATTTTCTAAGATAATGGCACGCATAAAATTTGCCATGCCTTTAAACTCTTTCTGACCTGTTGCAAAGCTGTCCACTATGACCTTACCAGAAAAAGAGTTTGTGTATTCTGATACATAGGTTTTAAGCAGTGCTGCACCAGTTGGAGTTATCATTTCACCTTCTGTATCTACTCTTTTTAAAGGGACATTTTCTAATATTTTCAGTGTTGCTGGTGCTGGAAGTGGCATTATTCCATGAGCTGCATTAATATAGCCATAGCCAGTAACAGGAATATTTGCCACTACTCTATCAATATTTAACTCATTTAAAAGCCAGCTTACACCAAAAACATCAATAATAGTATCTACTGCCCCTATTTCATGGAAATGAACTTCTTCTATATTTATTCCATGCACTCTGCTTTCTGCTTCTGCTATTATTTCAAAAGTTTGGACTGCATTATCTTTTACTTTCTCATCACATTCAGCAGAATATATCATATTTTTAATATTTTCTAAATGCCTGAAAGGCTCTCCTGCTATATCACATTTTATAATAAGTCTGTTACAGCTGACAGCATTTCGCCACACTGTTTCAAGTTCTAATTTGACATGTTTATTAAGTATTTTTGATAATATATCTGATAATTTTCCAATATCTGCTCCAAGTCCTGTTAAAGCTGCAAGCATAATATCGCCGGAAATACCAGTAGTCATATCCAAATATAATTCACGCATATTATTTTACCTGCTTATTCCCTGCTGGACAGTATGTAAATATTTTACATTCATTGCAGCTTGGTTTTTTAGCAGTGCAGAAATATCTGCCAAAAAGCACAAGCTGATGTGAAAGCTCTGTCCATTTATCACGGGGAAATATTTTCATTAAATCCTGCTCTATTTTTTCAGGGTCAGAGTTTTTTGTAAGCCCGTATCTATTAGATATTCTTTTAACATGGGTATCAACAACCATGCCCGGCACTTTAAAAGCGTTGCCAAGCACTACATTTGCAGTTTTTCTTCCTACTCCGGGAAGTTTTACAAGGCTTTCCATATTATCTGGCACTTGAGAGTTATGCTCTTTTACAAGGGAATAAGCCATACTTTTAATATTTTTAGCCTTGTTTTTATAAAACCCAGTAGAATGTATTAATTCTTCTATTTTTTCTATGGGAGCTTCTGACATCTGTTTTGCATCAGGATATTCTGCAAATAATAAAGGTGTTACTTTATTTACCTGCTTATCTGTGCACTGGGCAGAAAGCATTGTTGCTACTAACAGCTGAAAAGGGTTATTATGTATAAGCTCACAGTGAGCTTCTGGAAAAAGCTCCTTTAAATATTCCATAAATGGAGCTAAATCTTTTTTACCACCCATTTTACAGTCCGTATTCTTTCCAGCGTTTTGTTACAAGTTCTTTTATATCATCACTCATAACTATATCTTCCGGCCATTCTCTTAAATGCCCTTCACCTGGCAGTTTTTTAGTTGCATCTATTCCTATTTTATTACCCCAAAAAGCATATGGTGATGAATGGTCCAAAGTATCAACAGGGCCTTTTACAATACATGTATCTCTTTCCCAGTCCACATTATTACCCATTCTCCATAACACTTCGTTTGTGTTTTTAACATCTACATCTTTATCAACTACAACTATCATTTTAGTAAACATCATCTGACCTGTGCCCCATACGAAGTGCATAATTTTATGTGCCTGCATAGGATATTTTTTATCAATAGATAAAAACATAATATTATGGAATACACCTTCAAGTGGCATATACATATCAACAATTTCTGGAACCTGTTTTTTAAGGACAGGCAGGAATATTCTGCCAGTTGCTACCCCCATATAGCAGTCTTCCATAGGCGGCTTGCCAACTATTGTAGTCGGATATATGGCATCTTTTCTATGAGTAATACAAGTAATATGAAATACTGGAAAATCATCAGCTAAAGAATAATATCCAGTATGGTCACCAAAAGGCCCTTCTCTGCGAAGTTCGTCAGTTAATACATAACCTTCTAAAACTATTTCACTGTTTGCTGGCACTTCTAAATCTACAGTTTCGCATTTTATCATTTCAACAGCCTGTTTTCTAATAAAACCTGCAAAAAGCATTTCGTCTATACCATCAGGCACAGGTGCAGTTGCAGAGAATGTTACAACAGGGTCAGGACCCAATGCAACAGCAACTTCTAATTTTTCAAGCCCCATTCTTTGTGCTTTTCTAAAATGGTCTGCTCCACCGTGATGAATATGCCAGTGCATACCAGTTGTTTTACCGTCATATACCTGCATACGATACATACCACAGTTTCTTGTCCCAGTTTCTGGGTCCTTAGTAAAAACACAAGGCATAGTTATAAATCTGCCTGCATCATTAGGCCAGCATTTAATCACTGGAAATTTAAATAAATCTACAGCGTCGCCTTTTAAAATAACTTCTTTGCAGGGTCCTTTTTTAACAGTTTTAGGAAGTATATTGCTAAGCTCCATAATCATAGGCAGGCTTTTTAATTTATCCATAAAATTCTGTGGAGTATTTTTATCAACAAGATTTATAATCCGCTCACCTAAATCATCTAAATCGTCAACTTCTAGTGCCATACACATTCTTTTTATAGAGCCAAATATATTTATTACTATATCATGGTCTGAGCCATCTACATTTTCAAAAAGCAGTGCTTCGCCATAATTTTTTGATACTCTGTCAGTTATTTCTGCCACTTCTAATACAGGCTCAACTTTAGCAGAAACTCTTTTTAATTCGCCAGCCTTTTCTAAAGCCTTAATAAACTCTCTTAAATCATTATAAGCCATATTTCACCAACTAATTTATTTGTTAAATAGGATAATTAATTTTAATAAATTATACAAGAGTTTTATATTAAATAAAATAATATTTATATTTATGTAACTTATTGTATGTAGACTATGTAATAAATATTACTATATTATAC
>CAMWVK010000252.1 GCA_947177675.1 uncultured Mucispirillum sp. | reverse complement strand
CTCTTTTTTTGCAATATAAAAGTATAAACTTAAAAATCTTTTGGATTTACTTTATAAACTACGCCATAAGGATACTGATTTATAACTGGTGTAAAATACTTTTCATCAGGATTTTGCAGTAGAAAAAGCTGCACAAATGATGAATTTAAAAGTGATGGAGAAAGAATATAGGTAATAAATCCATTTGCAGCAGCAGGCATTAAAATAACTGAATAACCTATTTGCAGAGTATATGTTTGTGTATTAGTTAATTTTCCGTTATCTGTAAGCATAAGTCTGTTAAGCTGAATATTATTTGAATTAGCTGATAGCACACCTGTTTCCACATTAATATTAATATTATTTGAACACAAAAGTGTATTATTATCTCCGGGCTGGCAGAATGTGGTGAGTATTGCTTCAGTATTGCCTGCTAAATAAGAAACAGCACCATATTTTTGTATCATATCAAAAGTGAATAATACGAAAATATTTTCTTTTTCAGGTCCTTTATCATAAGAAGTCATAACTTGTGATACTTCATCAATAGTTTTATTATCTTTAAACATTTTCTGTACTTCTTCATAGCCGCCTGCTGCAATATATGAAGATATATTATAGAGTTCTTTCTGGCTTCCTGTAAAACTTTTTGCAATCATCCATGTTTTTGGAGTAGACTGGCTCATACCGCTGTGATATACAGGAAAGCCTGTAACATCAGTAATAGCAAGACCGTAATCCCACCATGTATATATTGTAGAATTATCTGGCAGTTCTTTTCCTATTTTATCTATCAGGGCATAGATATGTGTATCAATAGAAGGTCCCGGTATCATACCATAAGCAGTTAGTTTTGCTCCAAAAATACCAGCTAAAAGGATAACTGTAAGTAAAAGTGGAGCAAATGTATTTATATAAGCACTGTGGCTTTTATACTGCATAGACAATTTTCTAAAAATACAGTTAGAAGCAATATATATAAAATATCCAAACCCAGCAGCAATAACAGGCATTAAAAACATTGCAAATCTGCCTGAACTTATAAAAGTAACAAAACCCATAGCAAAGATTGGGGCAAGTGGCAGAGCTTTTTTAATATTAGCAGCAAAAAATAAAATACCGCCAGTAAGCCCTAATATGAAAAGCACTGAATTTTGGATAGTGAAATTGACTATTCCGCTGAAAGATTCTGCAGCAGCTTCGCTTATTGTGTTATATACCCATGGAATAGGCGAATTAGCTTCTAAATTATTTGGCAGAAATGGAATATACACTGCCATTGAGCCAATTAATGCACTAAGAGAATCTATAAACACAAGTGGGTTAGATGTAATAATATATATA
Source organism: uncultured Mucispirillum sp. (assembly GCA_947177675.1). Taxonomy (GTDB): domain Bacteria; phylum Chrysiogenota; class Deferribacteres; order Deferribacterales; family Mucispirillaceae; genus Mucispirillum. The sequence goes on along the minus strand of CAMWVK010000252.1, from coordinate 2,046 downwards.
AGTAAAGCAATTAAGATATTTTTATATTTATGGTTATATATAAATAAAGAAACAGCAAACACAACAAAATAAACAAGGTTAAAAAGTATATGGTTGTAGAAGTGCTGAAAAGCAAGCATAGTAAGCCCTAAACATGCAGATAAAATATAAAGATATATTTCTTTTTTAGTTTTAGATGCAGTAAGAATAAAAAGGCTGGCAAGAAAAAGGAAAAACATATTTCCCCCGTCTGTATCAAACCTGCCTATTGCTGTTCTGCCATAAAAAACTGGAGCAAAAGTGGTTAAAAGCCCTGTAATTATGCCCAGAGCAGGATAGCCTGCAAAATAAAAATAAAGACATACTGTAAGTATAAAAATACTTCCAAGCCATGGCACCATATTAATGGCAGCATTATAATAATCAACACCAGTAATATTGTGTATTTTTGCAAGCATAACACTTAAAAGAGGGGCTGGGTCATAAAAAGGAACACCTTCTGGGTAAAATATATCTATATCACTGCCACCAGGCACATATTCACCTGCATTTAGTTCTTTTGCATGCCTTGTATATTTATAAGCATCAAGAGTAGTCATCATTGGCGTATTTTCATAAAAGAACTGTTCTTGATTCTGCTTCCATACTTCAAACTGGTCATATCTTGCATTAACTGAAATAAAAAATGCAGCAAGTGCAGCAATTAGAAACACAATAAAAGAATATTTAGAGCTTTCTGTTGGAAAGTTAATATATGAAGTTATTTTATTATATTTTATACAAAATGCCTGTATAGCTTTATTCTCTGCGGCTTTTTGCCTAATATCTGCCATTATCAGCCTCTAAATAATGTGTTTTTAAAAACTGAAATAAAAGCCTTAATCCAAACCCAGTAGCTTCTTTTCCAAAAATAGGATGAGATTTTTCTAAATAAGCAGGACCTGCAATATCTAAATGTATCCAAGGATAGTTATCTACAAACTGCTTTAAAAATAATGCAGCATGCAGTGCACCGCCCTCTCTGCCGAAAGTACTCATATTCTGAATATCTGCAACAGTGCTGTTTATACCCTGTTCATAGCCGTCAAAAAGTGGCAGTTCCCACACATCTTCTGCTTTTTCCCATGCAATATCGCTTATCTGCTTGCTTAAAAATTTTCTGTTTGAGAACAGTCCTGCACAAAATGGTCCAAGAGCTACAATACAGGCACCAGTTAATGTGGCTGCATCAATGATTATTTCAGGGTCTGTTTTTGTTGCCATATAAAGAGCATCTGCTAAAATCAGCCTGCCCTCTGCATCTGTATTTAATATTTCAACAGTTTTACCACTGGCAGAAGTTATTACATCGCCGGGTAAAAGAGCATCTCTGCCTATAATATTTTCAGCCAAAGGTATGTATGTATTGATATTGATTTTAAGAGCAAGTTCTGCAATAAGTTTTGTTAATGCAAACATTAATGCAGCACCTGACATATCTGTTTTCATAGTAGTCATACTTGCAGCAGGTTTTAAGCTTGAGCCGCCGCTGTCAAAAGTGATGCCTTTGCCAACAAGAGCAATATTTTTATTTGTTTCTGAAGCTCCGTTATACTGGATATGAATAAATCGCGGCATATTGCTGCTGCTTCTGCCTACTGCATGTAAAAGATTTAAATTATTTGCTTTTATTTCTTTTTCATCCCATATAGTTAATTTCATATCATTATGGCTGTTTGCTTTAACAAAATCAACAAATAATGCAGGCGTTAAGTTATTTGCAGGTGTATTTATTAAATCTTTCATAATATTTATGTTTGTAAATACTGTATTCCACTGCTCTGCATTATCATCAATGTATTTTTTAAGACGCGGCATAGCTGTAATAATTTCTGCTTCAAAAGTATGCTCTGGTGATTTTTTAGATTTAAAGTTCTCAAAAGAATAGTCTGCAAACATAAAGCCTTCTAAAAATGCTTTTGTGCTTGAAAAATCTTTTTTCTCATTATAAATATCTTCAAAAGAAATCATAGAAAATGATGATATTTTATCATTTTTGAAAATAGAAGCAGTTTTAGCACCAAGCTC
>CAMWVK010000251.1 GCA_947177675.1 uncultured Mucispirillum sp. | reverse complement strand
AGTTTATACCAAAAAGTATCATACTGCAGCAAATCAAGATTAGCAGCAAAAGATGCAGCTTTGGCAAAATCTCTGTTTTTAATATTTAAAAATGTATTATATGCAAAATAATCATGGCTGTTTTCAGCACCTGCTGATTTTAAATATGTTTCTGCATCTTTATATCTGCCTTGTTTTAATGCATACACAGTTTTGGCAAGTGATAACCAGCTGCTATTTCTGTTTGTCTGAATATACGGTTTTATTTCATTTTGAGTTTTATTAAAATAACATACATGTTTTGCATAATAAGAAAGAACTTTATCTGTTTTTAAATCTTCATACAGCGATTTAATATATTCACCTGCTTTTGCAGTATCTACATAAACCATTACATTATATTTCAAAAGACTTAATTCTTCATCACGAGGATATTCTTTTAATAATAAATCTATTTCATCAATAGCTTTATCGTTTTGAGCAAGAGAAAGATATGCTTTAATTAAGCGGATTCTATAGTTTCTTTCATCATTTCCACTAATTAATATACGCAGAGTCTGTGCCTCATCAGAATATTTCTTCAATTTATTAAAAAGCTGTGCCAGTTTATCATAACCTGTTTCACTTGCTCCATCTGAATAAAGTGCTTCTTGAGCATTACTATATGCACTTTCTTTATTTCCAAGAGCAAAATATGCATTTGCAAGATTATAATGAATAACAAAATTTCTATTTGGAAGTGATTCTAATAAATCAATGCCATCTTCATATTCACCAATGCTTATTAAAAGATTAGCATAGTTTTCTAAAACTATAGGAGAAGATGCATCCTTTGCTAATGCTTTTTTGTAATAATACATAGCTTTTGCAGTATCATTTACACTTAAAAAGACATTGGCAATACCGCTGTATGCATCAGCAGAATAATTTGAATTATCTATATATTTTTCCACATATTCTTCAGCTTCTTTGGCTTTTTCTCCACCCTGCTCTGCTAAAACTGCAATTAAATTCATCATAGCTTCAGGGAAATCTGGGTCTGCATTAACTGCTTCTCTAAAATTTAATTCAGCCATAGGGGTATTATTTAATAAATAATAACTTACACCAATATTATAAAATGCAGTTGCTTTATTTTCTTTTGAAGCCTTTTCATATAATTTAATAGCTTCATTAAAATCACCTGCTGAAAACTTTTCATTTCCTTTTAAAATATCGGCATTTTCTGACTGAGCAACAGAGTTAATATTTAAATTAGCAGTAGCATTATCCTGCACTATTGTTCTTTTCTCACTGCAGCTGGAAATAAATATTATAATAAACAGTAAAAGATATACTCTTAATTTTAAAGCCAAAATAAGCTCCTAAATATTTAATATATTTATGCTGAAATATAAAAAAAGCACACTTTATTATGACTATATTTTCGTCATAAATCAAGTATGCTTTATAAAAAAACTTAAATTTATTTTAAATACAGCCTATTTTTTTGCATCATTATCTGATTTTGGTGGTATATAATAAAGTATTCTCTGACAGTGAGGGCATGTATGCACATCTAAATCTTTTTTAACTTCAACATAAAGCTGTGGAGGAATATGCATATAGCAGCCATTGCAGATTTCATTTTTTACTGATGCAATACCAATATTGTGGCGGTGAGCTCTTACCCTTTCATATTTCATAAGTGTGCTTTTTTTAATTTTAGAAGCCTGTTCATCTCTCTGCTGCATAAGTTTTGCAAGTTCATCATGCATTTCTTTATCTTCATCTGCTTTTGATGTGCTTACTTCTTCAAGCTCTTTTTCTAAACTTTCTTTTAATTCTACCATTTTGCTAAGCTCTGATTCATACTTAAAATCAAGGTTCATTATCTCTTTAAGCTTAGTTTCATCTTCTGCAACTGATTTTTTAAGAGTATCAAGTTCACGAATAACAGATTCATATTCTTTTGTATTTTGAACAGAAGAAAGTTTGGATTGAGAATTTAAAAGATTATTTTTTTTCTCATTTAGGTTTACTTCTAAAGCAAGGTATGTTTTTTTGTTTTCATCAAGTGCAGCTTTTATACTATCATAACCTGTTATAGCTTTTTCATATTTTTCCTGCACTGCTTTGATTTGTGATGGAGTGTTTTTTATAACTCCCTCAATAGATGTGATTTTAGAATCAATTTTTTGAAGTTCAATAAGCTGCTCTAATATTTCTTGCATTAATTATTACCTCCCCAGCATATTAGTTGTTGTTCCTGTTTTAATACTTTAACTTCTATATTAAATTGTTTTTTTATAATTTCAGATAACCTGTTCATATATATTTCTTCTGTTGCCTGATGAGTTGCATCAACTATACATACACCAGCCTCATATGCATCAAGAGCATCATGATATTTTAAATCACCAGTTAAAAGCACATTTATACCTTTATTACAGGCATCTTTCCATAAAGAAGCACCTGATCCTGTACATACTCCAAAACAGGAAAATGGTTTAATATCTTTCATATTAGTAGTAATGTGTTTTATATTTAACTTTTCTTGAATTAATTTAATAAATTCCTGTAATGAATATTCTTTATTCAAAGTTCCAATTCTTCCAAAGCCATAATCCAGCTTGTTATGCAGCTCTATAATATCATAAGCTGCTTCCTCATAAGGATGAGCTTCAAGCATAGCTGCAATAACTTTATGAAGATGTTTTTTAAGGACTACTGTTTCAATTTTTACTTCATCTACTATCTGCGGTTCATTTGCACTGCCTATAAAAGGATTAGCTCCATCATTAGGAGTAAAAAGCCCTGCACCTTCAGCTATAAATCCGCATGATGAATAGTTTCCGTATAGTGAGCCAGCCCCATTTAATGTCATAGCATTAAAAACTTCATCTTTATAGTCATAAGGCACAAATACTGCAACTTTATATAAAGACTGGCTGCCTTCATAACTTAAAAATCCATTATCCATTTTTGCATTTAAAAGCTCGCATATATAATCATTTAAACCAGCACATGCCATATCTAAATTTGTATGGTAGCTTAATATATCAAGCCCGCCTTTTATGGCTTTTATTACTTTCCTGTCAACTGTTTTACTAATATCTATACCTTTACTTTCATGAAAAAAAATGGGGTGATGAGTAATAAGTAACTCACACCCCATTTTTATTGCTTTCTCAATTATATCTTCTTTAGCATCAAGACTTAAAGCGATTTTAGATATTTCTTTATCGCCTGTATATACTTGTTTTCCAGAAAAATCCCATTTTGACTGGGCTGAAATATCTGTAAATGAATATTCTAAATAATTAATAACATCGCTAATTTTAATCATACAAAAGCTGCTTACCTTAACCTGACCTTCTATAAAAAAAGAAAATAAAATGGGTAGTATATACCCCCCACATAAAAATGGGCCAACTAGGAC
>CAMWVK010000250.1 GCA_947177675.1 uncultured Mucispirillum sp. | reverse complement strand
AAAACTTATTTTACAGCAGGCAGGTTTTCCACTAATATTTTTTATAATTTCTAAATCCTATTTAAGCAGTTATCTGCATGCAGATACAGATATTTTTTTAGATTCTTTTTTATTTCTTATAGTTGTAAGCTTAAAATCAACGCATTTATTATCTTTTGCACTATATCTAAATAATTCCACATCTACCTGCTGTATAAACTTATCTTTGCCGTTAGTTGTAATATAAACATTATATTTTGGATTATTTTTTTCTTTATCCCATGTTAATACAATATCATTACCATTGCGAAGGACTACAATATTCTGCGGCGGAAGGTTTAATTTATTTGTATCTAGTTTAAACTTTTGCTGATAAGGTATTCCTGTATTATTATCATAGTCATAAGGTATAGCCATAACAGAAAGTGTTGCTGAATTTAATGGCAGCTCATCAAAACATGTTTTAATGCCATTTTTAGCATTTCCCATTTTTGCACCGTTAATAGTAACAACAGTATTTGCTACAATATCACTAAACCCTGGAAATACACACACTCTTCTATTATTTTCATAAGTTATACTAATAATAGAGTGTTTTATAGGGCTGTAATATTTAATAGTTTTCATTAATGCTGGCGAATATGTTTTTATTTTGCCATAATAATGGCGGAATCTGTATTTATATATTCTATTATTTACCACATCAGTATCTGTATATGTTTGTTTAGGGTTAATTAATGCAACACGCTTAAAACCTGCCAGATTAAAAAAACCTATACTTTCATCAGCTTTTTCAACAAATAATGTATAGTTATCACTGCCATTATAGATAGCTACACCATCACTATTTATTGCATAGTCAATAGCTGCTGGGTATGGAATATCAAGATCCCCTTTTGGCACAGGTTCAGATTTTAACCCGCAGGCATAAAGTATAAATACTGTAATGAAAAGAGCAGTATATTTATAAATTGTCATCTAAAAAACTCTTAGCAAGTTTAACTTGAGTCATAACTGATTCTGCTGATGTGCCGCCGTAAGAGTTTCTGCTGTTTACAGAAGCATCAAGAGTAATATAGTTATAAACATCGTTTTCTATAAATTTAGAAAACATCTGCATTTCATTAATAGATAAGTCTTCTAAATTTTTATTATTATCAATAGCATAAGCAACAGTTTTACCTACTATATGGTGAGCTTCTCTAAAAGGTATGCCTTTGCGGACAAGATAGTCTGCTAAATCTGTTGCTGTAGAGTAGCCTTTGCCAGCGGACTGACGCATTTTATCTACATTTACAATCATTTTTTCTATCATTGGAGCAAATACTTTAAGTGAAGCAAGTAAAGTATCAACTGCATCAAAAAGTGGCTCTTTATCTTCCTGCATATCTTTATTATATGCAAGCGGCAGACCTTTCATAATAGTAAGCATTGTAACAAGCGAGCCATATACTCTGCCAGTTTTACCACGGATAAGTTCAGGAATATCAGGATTTTTTTTCTGAGGCATAATAGATGAGCCTGTGCAGTAATCATCAGTCAGTGTAATAAAATTAACATCAGGGTTAGAAAAAAGTATTATTTCTTCAGAAAATCTTGATAAGTGCATCATACATATACTTGCTGCTGATAAAAATTCTATAACAAAATCTCTATCAGAAACAGAATCTATACTGTTTTCAGTTGGTCCATAAAAACCAAGAGTATTTGCTGTGTAATTTCTATCTATTGGGAAAGTAGTTCCAGCAAGAGCACCAGCACCTAATGGGCAGTAGTTTGCTCTAATCATTAAGTCATTTATACGCTGAAAATCTCTTTTAAACATCTGAAAATAAGCCATTAAATAGTGTGAAAATAAAATAGGCTGTCCCTGCTGCAAATGAGTAAAGCCGGGCATCACAACACCTATATTATTAATAGCTTTATCCACAAGCACTCTTATAAGGTTAATAAGATATGCTTTTACAGTTTCAGCCTCATACATAATATACATTCTAACATCAACAGCGACCTGGTCATTTCTGCTGCGTGCAGTGTGCAGTTTACCTCCAACAGGACCAACTATTTCAGTAAGTCTTTTTTCAACTGCCATGTGTATATCTTCATCACCTGTATCAAAATGAAATTCACCTTTTTCTATTTCATCAAGCACCTGCTCAAGACCAGCAGCTATTGCTCTTGCTTCGCTTTCAGCAATTATTCCCTGACGGCTGAGCATTGCAGCATGGGCAATACTTCCTTTAATATCAAATTTATATAATCTTTTATCAAAATAGATAGATGCATTAAATTCTTCAACAAATTTATCTGTAGGCAGATTAAATCTGCCAGACCATGGTTTTTCACTCATTATTTATCTCCTTTTGGTGCATGTCTTTTTTCAAGTTCTTTTAAAACTTCCACAAAATCTATACCTTTAAAACGAAGTGCAACCATTAAGTGATATATATAATCAGCTGCTTCTGCTGCTGTTTCATAAGGCGGCTCAGTTAAAAATGCTTTAATAAATTCTGCATTTTCTTCACCAAGTTTTTTTATTATTTTGTTAGCTCCCCCTTCAAACAATGTGGTAGTATAAGAAGCAGGGCTTGGGTTTTGCTGTCTTTCTTTAATTGTTTCGTTTAGTATAAGCAGTATTTTTTCCATATTATCCTCTATAATCTAACAGGTATATTTTTATTTTTTAAATATTCTTTTACTTCTAATATTGTCATTTCCTGAAAATGAAATACACTTGCAGCAAGGGCTGCATCTGCAAGTCCGTATTTAAACCCTTCATAAAAATGCTCCATAGTGCCAACACCGCCAGAAGCAATTACTGGTATTGTTACAGCCTGACTTACTGTTTTTGTAAGCTCTATATCATAGCCTGTTTTCATACCATCTTTATCCATACTTGTAAGCAGTATTTCACCAGCACCAAAATCTTCCATAGTTTTTGCCCACGCTGCTGCATTAATCCCAGTTCTTTTTCTGCCGCCTGCAATAACTACTTCCCAAGAGCCATCATCTCTTAATTTTGCATCTATTGCAGCAATAACAGCCTGAGAGCCGAATTTATTTGCTGCTTCTTTTATAAAATCAGGATTTTTAACAGCTTCAGAATTTATAGATACTTTATCAGCACCTGCTGCAAAAAGACTTCGTATATCTTCAATAGTTCTTATACCACCTCCAACAGTAATAGGCATAAAAACATTTTCTGCTGCTTTTTCTATAACATTTATCATAATGTTTCTTTTTTCACTTGTTGCTGTAATATCTAAAAATGCTATTTCATCTGCACCCTGTTTTTCATACTCTATTGCAGCTTCCACAGGATCACCTGCATCTCTAATATTAACAAAATTTACTCCTTTCACAACTCTGCCGTCTTTTATATCAAGGCATGGGATAATGCGTTTTGCAAGCATACTTTCTC
>CAMWVK010000249.1 GCA_947177675.1 uncultured Mucispirillum sp. | reverse complement strand
ACTTTATTTCCAATTTTTTTAAACTATGATTAAAAAAGCTGTTATTAATAAAATATGTAATTATTATTTTATTAGTTAATATGTATATACAAATAAAAGCGGAAATAATTGCATATTAATATATACAATTTTAAGGTCTATTCTTAATTCTAGTGAGTATTTTGTTCTAATTATTATATAATTATAAGCATTATTGCAAAAAAACAGGGACAATGCAGCCATTACTTACTTTACAAAAGTTTAAAAAAGAATATAATAAAAAAAGCATATCTATTTTAAAAATATGGGGTTGTGCTATGGCAAAAAGTGAAATAAAAATACATAAAGAAAGGTGCAAAGGCTGCGAAATATGTGTTGTGCTTTGTCCTGCACAGGTGCTTGATATGCAGGATTTTAAAGTGCATATTGCAGATATAGAAAAATGCACAGCTTGTATGCAGTGTGAGTTAAGATGTCCTGATTTTGCAATAGAAGTAACGAGGTTATAGTATGGAAAGAGAGCGTAAATTTTTACAAGGCAACGATGCTGTTGCATTAGGTGCATTATATGCAGGCTGTAAATTTTTTGCAGGCTATCCTATTACTCCCTCAACAGAAGTCGCAGAGCGTCTTGCTGCATGGCTTCCAGCTAATGGCGGCAGGTTTATTCAAATGGAAGATGAAATAAGTGCAATGGCAGCAGTTATTGGGGCTTCCCTTGCTGGTGCAAAATCACTTACTGCTACAAGCGGTCCTGGTATGTCATTAAAATTAGAAAATTTAGGCTATGGTTATATGGCAGAAGTGCCATGTGTAGTTTTAAATGTTATGCGTGGCGGCCCTTCAACAGGCACTCCAACAGGTCCGGGGCAGGCTGATATTATGCAGGCTCGCTGGGGCACTCATGGCGACCATCCATGTATTGCACTTACTCCATCAACAGTTTATGAACAGTTCAGCCAGACAGTCAGGGCATTTAATTTAGCAGAAAAATACCGTATGCCTGTAATAATATTATCAGATGAGATTATAGGTCATATGAGAGAAGCAATAGAAATACCTGCAAAAGGCGAGTTTGAAGTTATAGACAGGTTAAAACCAGTATGCAGTGCAGAAGATTACAAGCCTTATGATAACAGCCAGCTTGTTTCTCCTCTGGCACCATTTGGCTCGTGTTACCGTTACCATGTAACTGGTCTTAACCATGATGAATATGGTTTCCCAACAAACAGTTCTAAATTAATTGGCATACAGGAAGAAAGGCTTTTAGCAAAAGTAGAAGACAATTATGATGATATAGTATTAACTGAGCATTTTCAATGTGATGATGCAGAATATATTATTTTTGCTTTTGGCAGTTCTGCAAGAGCTGCAAAAGATGCAGTGGTTAATTTAAGAAAAAAAGGCATAAAAGCAGGTCTTTTAAAACCATTGACTATATGGCCGTTCCCAGATAAAGATATTCTTAAATATGCAGGAAAAGTAAAAGGATTTTTAGTGCCAGAATTAAGTCTTGGTCAAACTGTCAGGGAAGTAAGCAGAGCAGTAAATGGTAAATGTAAAGTAGAGCATATACACAGGGTAGATAGTGAGCCTATCTCACCTGCACAAATAGAAAAAGCAGTGGAGGCAATGTAATGGCTTATAATTATGAAGAATATATAAGAAAAGGACGACTGCCGCATATATGGTGCCCCGGCTGTGGATATGGAATAATTATGAAATCTATGATTAGGGCAATAGCAGATATGGGCTGGAGTAAAGATGAAACAGTTATTGCTTCAGGCATAGGCTGTGCAAGCCGTCTGCCGGGCTATCTTGATTTTAATACACTGCATACAACTCACGGCAGAAGTTTAGCTTTTGCAACAGGTATAAAGCTTGCAAACCCTGCTTTAAAAGTTGTAGCTCTTGGCGGTGATGGGGATATGAGTGCTATTGGAGGCAACCATTTTATACATGCCTGTAGAAGAAATATAGATATGACAGTAATTATATTTAATAATAATATCTATGGTATGACAGGCGGTCAGTATTCGCCAACTACACCAACAGGTGCAAAAGCAACAACGGCACCTTTTGGTATGCTTGAGCCTGATTTTGATTTATGCAGGCTTGCAATAGCAGCAGGAGCAACATTTGTTGGCAGAAGCTCCTCTTACCATGCTATTCCTATGGAAAAACTTTTTAAAGAAGCATTTTCGCATAAAGGACTTTCTGTTGTGGAAATTGTTACAGGCTGTCCAACAGGTTTTGGAAGAAAAAATAATCAAAAAACACCAGCAAGTATGCTCTTGTGGCAGAAAGAACATGCAGTTACAGCAAAAATGGCAGAAAAAATGAGTGCAGAAGAATTAGAGGGAAAATTTATTACAGGAGTTCTGCATCATGATACAAGTAAAAATGAATATGTGGAAAATTATGACAAAGTTACGGGTTTTTCGCTGGAGCAGGGAGGGAAATAATGAGATACGATATTAGATTTTCAGGCTCTGGCGGTCAGGGTATTATTACTGCAGGTATTTTATTAGCTCAGGCTGCAGCTATAAAAGGCGGCAAAAATGCTGTGCAGAGCCAGTCTTACGGTCCAGAAGCAAGAGGTGGAGCCAGCAAAGCAGAAGTAATTATCAGTGATGATGAAATAAATTATCCTAAAATAGTAAGTCCTGATATTGTTATATCATTAACACAGGAAGCTTATAATAAATACACAGTTGATTTAAAAGATGATGCAGTTGTAATTGTAGATGCAGCAATGGTGCATGAATATGATAATATAAAACATAAAGTGTATAATGTGCCAGTGATTACAGCAGTTTCAGAAGAATTAGGCAGTTCAGTATCTGCAAATATTGCAATATTAGGAACAGTAAATGAAATATGCTCTATTGTAAAACATGAGTGGCTTTTAGATGTTATTATTAATAACTTTCCTGCTAAATCTTCTGAAAATAATAGAAAAGCATACAATATAGGCATAGAACTGGCAAAAAAAGCATTAGGAGAATAATGTAAATGAGTGAAAATCCACTTTATAAAAAAGCATATTTTCAATGTGCAAGAAGAGCAATCCTTGAAAATGAAGTGTTAATGAAAAGATTTACAACAGAAATTGTAAAAGACAGTTACAGCGATGAAAAGCTAATTAGATTAAACGAACTGCTTACAAAAATGTATGATAATGATATGTTTGATTTAATAATGGGTACAAAATCAGCAGAAGATTTGAAAGATTTGTATGATTATGAAATATGCAAAGAAATAGAAGCATATGCAAAAGAATTACAGGCAAAAGGTGAAGCAATAATATAAGACAGATAATTTAAAAACTACGATATGTTATTAATAGTTTATATAAAATCTAATAAAATTTATAAAACTGGTGAAATATTAACTGAACTTACTCAAAAATATTGGATTAAGCAGTTAAAATC
>CAMWVK010000248.1 GCA_947177675.1 uncultured Mucispirillum sp. | reverse complement strand
GATCTGAATATATACAAAATAAATTAAGTAATTTTCTGCATACAAAAAAAAATGAATAATACTAAATATAACTTAGCCGAGTTTTTACACTCGGCTATTTTTACTTTTAAGATTACTTAACTTTATTTCAAAAGTTTATTCAAGTGTTCCTCTCCTACTTCATCTATTTTATCTACTGCTTTTCCAGCTGCATTTCCTGCAGCCCCTGTCATATTTTTAGCTCCGTCTAATACTTCAGATGAAGCATTACCTGGACCATATACTTGACCACCTAGCTCATTTTTCAAGAAATCGTTATATGCTCCAAATCTTTCCCTCGCTGCCTGGTCATACTGCTCTGCTGTCCAGTTATTAGCTTTTGCATCAGCATCAAGCTGGTTCATTATATTTTCATTCATAAGCCTGTTAAGGTTTGCTGTATCAACCTGACCAGAGCTGTGGTCAACAGATGCTTTTAATGCAGCATCAAATGCTACATAAGTTCCATTACCCAAAGCTTCAAAACCAACTTGTGCATGGAATTTACCAGCAGCATCAAGTGCTTGTTTTTCTGAAATCTGGTCATTACCACCTCTTTGTAATATACTGTCTTGATATTTAGTCATATTATCCACAACTGCTTCTCTCATTAATCCTTTTTGATTTGCACCAAATTTAGACAAACCTTGATTAACTATTTCAAGACCACCTGTATAGCCATTTACTTCATCTGCAAGAGCAAGTTTTGTGCCTCCAGAAATAGTTGTAGCATTATTAATATCTGTGCTATCTCCACCTTCTTTATTGCTCTTAACTATATCACCTGTTACTGACATACCATTCTTACCAAAGCCTATTTGTGCATTTTCTACTGTTGCTGTATATTTCATACCGTCTTTTGTGCCTTCAATAGTTGCTGTATCTCCATTCCAGCTTACTTTACCACTGACACTTTCTCCATTGACCATAATATTATCACCAGACATTGAACCAGAATTGCCAACATTCACTGTATCCATATTTTCGTATTTAGTGTTTTCAGTTTTAACATTGCTGGCATCTAAGTTAGTTGATACAACTGACACTGCTTGAAAGGCATTTTCACGACCACCCTGTCCGCCCTGCACTACATCTTTTTGATAATCTGACATATTACCTGTTCCAGAAATTTCACCTTTATATGAGCCTATATAGTTGCCATTCTTATCATATTCATTTATTGTGCCGCTTCCTGTCCAGCCACCTGATGTCTGGTCAAAGGTGCCATTAACTTCATAAGTTTTACCTGTCTGGCTGTCAGTTATCCAAGTTGAGCCCTTATGAACATTCTCATCTATATCTTTATTTGAAATCTCTGTACCAGTTCTCACACTGCTTTGGTTGCTGGCTGTCTGCTGATAGTCCATACTTAACTTGCTTGATGTGCCTGCATTCATTGTCTGAGCTGCATCATATTTGTTCATATTAACATTATTCATACGGATATTTCCTGCACTCATACTGCCGCTTGCTGCCTCTGCTGCTGCACTTGACACCCCCGCTGTTGCTGTGCCTGCTATGCTGCCCATCATACTTGCTGCACCATAGCCACTTAAAGTTGCTATACTGAATGCTAAAGTTGGTATCATCCAATACATACCAAGAGACAGCGATAAGGTATCAGTTATTACAGAATTTATAAACGGCTGACTTTCCATATTATAGCCATTCATACCACTTAATGCAAATAATGCCTTAGTTCTGACTATTATTATAAAATCTAATAACTGGTCTCCCACATTCCATAAGGCTAGTGCTATTAATAAACCAAATATCATCGCAAATGGCTTTTTAAAGTTACTTGTTACTAATGCTATAATAATTATCAATGGTATTACTGCAACAAAAATAACTGTTAAATATCCTTTTGCTATCGGCATATATTTCTTTGCCATTATACCCTGCATACTGGCATTCATTCTGGCTGTCTCTTGTGCTTTTGCCATTGAATAGGCTAAACCAGTAGTATCTAACCCCATGCCGTTTGCTATATTCTCATACGAATCATTAAATGTATTTATGGACATAGAATTAGTCAATACATTTGACTGATTTTGCTGGAAACCAACGATTGCAGTATTAATTGCACCTATCATCCTGTCTAACTGGATACCTGCTGATAAACCTAAACCTGCCTTTAACTGATTTTCTGCCGCTGCTGATACTGTTGCAAACTGATTATCTATCGCCTGATACAATTTATCACAGGTTAGTATCTTACCGTCTGGACCCCACTCTTGAGAATAATCCATATAAAAACTGCCTATTCTGGCTTTATGCAGGTCTTGACCAAATAACTGCCATAGATTTGTGCTTGTTGCAACTGCACGAACATCTAAATACCCTGAAACCATATCTGGCAGAACACAGTTTTCTACAAAAGACTGGTATGACTTGGTAAAATCTGGATTATTTATCCTGACATTAGTCGTTGACTGATATAAATTTAATGCAGTAATAATAGACATACCATCTAAATACTGAGCCCCTGCCCGCAAACCGCCGAAATTCAAGCTGGCACGAAATGCTTCTCTTACTCCATATTCTAAATTAGAAAGCACATATAATGGATAGCCAACTACTCCCGGCACTTTTTCCACACGCTCTGCTACTCCATTTGGTGTTAATGCTCCATTACCTGACACATCTACTACATCTAAATTCATTTGAGAAAATGGTGAGATTAAAAATGTCTGTAATGCTATTACCAGTATTACTTTCTGAAATATTAATACCGGCGAAAAGCCCTTATCACTTATAAGAGATAAGAAAATAGTAAACATACTAAGCAGCATGGCTATTTTAAACATATCACCAAAGCTCTTTGTTCCCATAAAATACTTTACTGCTTCAAGCATACTTACCATAATATCTTGATAACCCCAGGTATATACTGTATACTGGGCATATGAAAAGGCTGGTATTGATAATACTATCAATAGTGTTGAAATGAATATTCGCTTCATAAGACCTCCATAGTTTTATTTATTAATAACTATGGAGTGTTACATAAAAGTTTCTATTAAATAAGAAATAATCAATATATTAATAGAATTTTTATTGCCAGTTTCCTGTTAATATGCTAATATTATGTATTAGAAAATAATTGAGGCTGGTATGACAAGTTATGTAATCTGGAATAATAAAGGTGGTATTGGTAAAACAATGTTGTCCTTTTTATTGTCTACAGAATATGCATTACAATATCCAGACAAAAATATTGTAGTAGTAGATATGTGTCCACAAGCAAATGTATCACAGGTTTTACTTGGTGGTTCTGATAATGTTAAAAATTATCAAGAAATAATAAAAAGCAAAAAAACTGTTGCTGATTATATTATTAATCGTATTGAAAAAACACCATATCAAAAAGCTGGCAATGAAGCACTGTATTATGT
>CAMWVK010000247.1 GCA_947177675.1 uncultured Mucispirillum sp. | reverse complement strand
ATTTTAAATCTCCATATGAGATTGTTGAAGAAAATAAATTAATGCTTGATTTATATTAATTTAAGATTTATTTTTTATCTAATGTGTAACATATGTCCTGTTAGTTAAGATAATATAAAAACTTAAATCTATTTTATTCTTGCAGTAATAAAAAATTACATATATAGTGTTATGAAGATGTAAATTTATGCAGGAGAATCGTATGCGTTATAAAAGCACAAGAGGCGGAGTATCAGGTCTTTCATTTGAAGAAGCTGTTATGATGGGGCTTGCAAGTGACGGCGGTCTTTTAATACCTGAAAAAATACCATATCTAAATGAAAAAGATTTAAAACATTTATCAGAACTTTCCTATACAAAGCTTGCTTATGATATAATGAGCAGATATCAGGAAGGTATTCCATCTAATGACCTTATGGCTGTTATTCAAAAGAGCTATGCAAAATTTGACACTGTTAATATGATACCTGTTAGAAAAGCTGCTGGTATGCGTGTGGCAGAGCTTTATCATGGACCAACATATTCTTTTAAAGATGTGGCACTGCAGTTTTTAGGCAATCTTTTTGAATATATATTAACTAAAAAAGGTCAGCAGTTAAATATATTAGGTGCTACAAGCGGTGATACTGGCAGTGCTGCAATTTATGGTGTAAAAGGCAAAAAAAATATAAATATTTTTATGCTCTATCCTGCAAATAGGGTAAGTCAGGTGCAGGAAATGCAGATGACAACTACTGAAGCATCTAATGTATTCTGTTTAGAAATTGGCGGTAATTTTGATAACTGTCAGGATTTAGTTAAACGCACATTTAATGATTTAGAATTTAAAGAAGAATATAATCTTGGAGCAGTTAACTCTATTAACTGGGCAAGAATTTTAGCACAGATTGTATATTATTTCTGGATATATTTTAAAACAGTGCATAGAGTAGGCGATGAAATAAATGTTGTAGTGCCTACAGGTAATTTTGGTAATATTTTTGCAGGTTATTTAGCCAGAAGAATGGGACTGCCTATATCAAAACTTATGATTGCAACTAATAGAAATAATATATTAACAAGAACAGTAAAATTTGGCGATTATAGCATAGAAAGAGTGCATCCTACAATAAGTCCTGCCATGGATATTCAGGTTGCAAGTAACTTTGAAAGATATCTTTACTATCTTTATGGAGAAAACTGTGAAAAAACAGCAGAAGCTATGGAGCTTTTAAGGGTAGAAAAAGAAATAGATATCCGTGGCCATTTATTAGGTCAGCTCCAGAGAGATTTTATTGCAGGTGAAGCATCTGATGATAATATGAAAGATACTATCAGGAAAGTTTTTGAGCAGTCGGATTATGTTGTAGACCCACACACTGCCTGCGGTATATATGCAGCAAATCAGATGGAAATAGTGGCAGATAATACAGTATGTTTATCAACTGCTCATCCTGCAAAATTCCCTGATATAATATATGAAGTATTAGGTGTATGGACTGAAATGCCAGATGGACTTCGTGATTTAGAAGAAAGGCAGAAAGTTTCATATAAAATTACACCTGAATTACAGGATTTAAAAAACTTTATTATTCAGCATATAAAATAATGGCAACAAAAGTAGATAAATTTGATTATAATCTACCAAAAGAGTTAATAGCACTTTATCCTGCACATAAGCGGGATAAGTGCAGGCTTATGGTGATAGATACTTTCACTAAAAGCATTACAGACCATATTTTTTCAGATATAGTCAACCTTTTAGATGATACGGCTTTTTTAGTTGTAAATAATGCAAAAGTAAGAAATGCAAGACTTTATGCAAGGAAAGTAACAGGCGGGTCATCTGAAGTATTTGTTACAGATGTTATAGATAATACTCACTTTAAAGGACTTGTTCGTGGTAAATTTAAGTCTGGGGATAAAGTTATTTCAGAAGGAGTGTATTTTACACTGCTTGAAAAACTGCATGATGGCTTATGGATTATTCAGGCAGAACATGATATAGAAAAGATTATGCAGGAAAAAGGTCATGTGCCTCTTCCACCATATATTGATAGAATAGATACTCCGCAGGATAAAATAGATTACCAGACAGTATATGCAAAATATGCTGGTTCATCAGCTGCACCAACAGCAGGACTGCATTTTACTCATGAGCTGCTTTCAGCTTTAAAAAATAAAGGTGTGGAAATAATAGAACTTACCCTTGATGTAGGGCTTGGGACTTTCAGACCAGTAAAAACAGAATATATGGAAGACCACCAAATGCACTATGAAAGGTATTTAATAACAGATGAAGCAGCAGAAAGAATTAATTCATTAAAATCAAAAGGCAAAAAGCTTACAGCGGTAGGCTCTACCAGTGTCCGAGCATTAGAAACTGCATCAGATGATAAAGGTATAATTAAAGCAGGAGAAAACAGCTCAAATATATTTATTATGGAGCCATATAACTTTAAAATAGTAGATAATATGATTACAAATTTTCACCTGCCAAAATCTACCCTTTTAGCAATGGTTACAGCTTTTGGCGGTTATGATTTAATAATGCAGGCATACAGCAAAGCAGTGCTGGAAAATTACAGATTTTTCAGTTATGGTGATGCTATGTATGTAAGAAGAAAAGAGTAAATACTATATATGGAAATATTTTAAATTTGTTGTAAACATACACATATACAGTCATTCTGATAATGTTGAACTAAGCCGTATTAATAAAGTTATTATCCTGCAATGTAGTAAGTCTATTTACTTTAATTCTGTGATTATTGTAAAATAAATCAGTATATATATGGCTGTATTCACTACAAATACTTGTTGTTTCTCTAAATATTAGAGAAACAACATATTTCATTCACTATGCTTTTATAAAACATATAATTTTTATGCTTCAGTCTCGTCTTCTGTAATGTGGTGGTCATGTTTATAGATTTTATCAAGAATAACTGCAATTGCACCATCACCTGTAACATTTGTTGCTGTGCCAAAGCTGTCCATAACAATATATAATGCTATCATTAATGCACTTGTTTCCTGAGAAAAACCAAGCACTGCAGATAATGGAGCAAGAGCTGTCATAATAGCTCCACCTGGAACACCAGGAGCTGCTACCATCGCAACTGCTAATGTAAAAATAAATGCAGAATACTGAGAAAATGATATATCCATACCTGTTGTATAAATAACAGCTAGTGAACATGCTACTATTTTAAGCATAGAGCCAG
Organism: uncultured Mucispirillum sp.; assembly: GCA_947177675.1. Lineage (GTDB taxonomy): Bacteria > Chrysiogenota > Deferribacteres > Deferribacterales > Mucispirillaceae > Mucispirillum. The sequence continues at coordinate 224 of CAMWVK010000247.1, read as the reverse complement.
ACAAGTTAATTGTTGCACATAGTGGTATAACAAAGCTTGCAATAGAATTTCTCACACCGTTTGATAAAGTAGACTCTAATGTAACAGGAATTGTTGCAGCAGATGAAGAAGTGCCAAGAGCTGTAATATAAGCAGGCATCATTCTTTTAAGCAGTGTAAGTGGATTTTTATGGGATACAAGACCTGCAATACTAAAAAATATTAAAAGAAGTATAATTGATGTA
>CAMWVK010000246.1 GCA_947177675.1 uncultured Mucispirillum sp. | reverse complement strand
GATAAAAAGCAGATAAAAGCCCCTGAAAAATTTCAGGGGCAGGCTATGATATGGTTAAGATTTAAGTTTAATTATTTAGTTGCAGCAGCATTTGCAGCAGCTTGAGCACCTGCAATTCTACCAAAAGTTACTGTTTCTGAAATAGAGTTACCGCCAAGCCTGTTAGCTCCATGAACACCACCAGTTACTTCACCAGCAGCATAGAAGTTAGGTATTGGTTTGCCATTATTGTCTATAACTTGTGCATTAGTGTTGATTTGAACACCACCCATTGTATAGTGGATACCTGGGGCGATTTCAATTGCAACAAATGGACCAGTTAAAACTTTTTTCTCTAATGTATCAGGTTTTTTACCATATTTATCTTCTTTAGTATCAACAGCTTTATTGTATTCTTCAACAGTTGCTTTTAAGTTTTCTGCAGGAACATTGATAAGTTTAGCAAGTTCATCTAATGTATCAGCTTGTTTTGCAAGATTTAAATGGAAATATCCTTCAATTTGTTTCAAGCTTTTACGGATATTGTCATCTAATATTAAGTAAGCTGTTTGACCGTTTTGTGCTAAAATAGCAGCAGAAACTTTATCACGAGTAGAAAGTTCATCAAAAAATCTGTTACCCTCATGGTTAACCATAATAGCACCAACACCTCTAACTGCTTCAGTAATAAGTGTGCTGCTTCCCACAGCAATTGATGGGTGAATTTGGATTTGGTCCATATCAACAAATGAAACATTAGCTTCTTTAGCTAAATCAAGACCGTCACCAGTAGCACCTGGCTGGTTAGAAGTTGTCATCCCTTTATAGTTAGGTTTGTAAGAAACAACTCTATCAGCATTAGCAGAGAAACCACCAGAAGTTAAGATAACTGATTTTGCATGGATTTCATAAAGTCCTTTATGTTTACCATCAATAACAGCACCATAAACAGCACCTTTATCATCAACTAAAAGTCTAACGGCAGGAGAGTTTACTCTTACATCAAGGTTACTTTTATCTGCTGTATCTTTATAAATATTTACAAGATAACTTCCTACTGCTGCACCGCCTTCTGGGGCATGAAATCTTTTATTAGTAGCACCACCGCCGAAGTTTACAGCACTTAATTTAGCACCTATAGATGTAAGCCAAGCCATAGAATCTGCAGAATTATTTGCAAGAACATGAACTAAATCAGGATTAGAAACATTTTTACCGCCTTTCATAGTATCTTGGAACATTGTCTCTGCATCATCTTGAATATTTTGTGCTTTTTGGTAAGTTGTACCAGCAGCATTCATTCCACCAGCTGCCAGTTGAGAGTTACCACCAGGAATTGGCATTTTTTCAACTAATATAACCTTAGCACCATTTTCTTGAGCAGTTAATGCAGAAATAAGACCTGAACCACCTGCACCAATAACAAGAACATCAGTATTTTCTACAATATCAGATGAAGCATTATTATAAGATGCAATATCTAATTTTCTTGGAAGTGGTTTAGTGCCAGCATGGCTTATTTGGTTAGTAAAAGAGTGGCAGTTATTACAGTAAATTGCTGAAGGTTCATGACCACCGTGGCATGCTGTGCAGTTAATTTTATCTAAGTGTGATTCATGTGGGTTTATTTCTGATTTATTAGTGATTGCTGCCATTGCTTTTAAATCACCATGGCATGAAATACAAGTAGCATTTACTTGAGTTTCTGCATCATCAAGTAATCCATTTTCCCCGTGGCATTCTACACATGAAATAGCAATATTTTTGTTAGTCATGTGGCTGCCAGCTAAATATTTAGCTTTTTCACCAGTAGTATATTGAGCATCATTTTGTTTTTCTAAAACATTAATTGTAATAAGCTCATTTACTACTGGAGTAACAACTTCTGCTTTAGCTGTATCTATGGCAGCTGAAGCAGGTGCAGTTGATGAAACATCTGTTTTATTTTCAATAGGTTCAGTCGTCTGCTGTTTTTTGCAGGCAGTAAATGCAATAAAACAGATAGATAATAAAATTAAGATTTTTTTAAGCATAATTCTCTCCTCAACATATCATAGGAATAAAGTATGCTTATTTTTTTTATAAGTCAACATTTTTTTAGAATAAATATAAGAAAAAACTTAAAAATATAATAGCGTTTTAAAATACATTAAATACTTACTTCTACAATCTGACTGTCAAGAATTTCAGGCAGAACTTTTGGATTTATTTCTACAAGCATACCTTTTCTTCCGCCATTTATATATATTTTATCTAAATCAAGGATAGTTTTTTCAATATATACTTTCATTTTTGTGCGAGTGCCAAAAGGTGATGTTCCTCCCACAAAATATCCTGAATGTCTGTTTGCTACTTCTGGCTTGCATGGCTGAACAGTTTTTGTATTCATAAACCTTGCCATATTTTTTAGAGATACTTCTTTATCTCCGTGCATAAGAATTATAAAATATTCTTTTTTATCATTTTCCATAATAAGAGTTTTAATAACCTTATGCTCATCTACTCCCAGCTCTTTTGCAGAAACTTTTGTGCCGCCATGTTCTATATATTTATAAAACATAGGTATATATGGAACTTTTTTTTCATTTAAATACCTTATGGCATTTGTAGATGGGATTTTATTTTTCATAATTAAAAACTGTTATTTAAAAATAGTTTAGTGCGTTCATTTTTAGGGTTGTTAAATAATTCATCAGGTGTTCCGCTTTCAAGGATTTCACCATTAGACATAAATAATATTTTACTGGCAACTTCTTTTGCAAAGCCAATTTCATGGGTTACTATAAGCATAGTCATTTTTTCTTCTGCTAATTGTTTCATAGTGTACAGCACTTCTTTTGTTATTTCTGGGTCAAGTGAGGAAGTAGGTTCATCAAAAAGCATAATTTCTGGGTTCATCATTAATGCCCTAACAATAGCTACACGCTGTTTCTGACCTCCTGAAAGCTGGTCAGGGTAGGTATCTGCTTTATCCAAAAGCCCAACTTTATTAAGAAGTATCTGGCTTTTTTCTTTAATAATATTATGGTCCATATTTTGAACAATTCTAGCTGGTTTTTCTAAGTTTTTCATAACTGTCATATGTGGAAAAAGATTAAAATGCTGAAATACCATTCCCATTTTCATAGTGGTATCTTTTACTATTTTATTAGGCATATATACACCGTTTTTTACAAATGTATCGCCATCTACTGTAATTGTGCCGTCATCTATTTTTTCTAAATCAATTAAACAGCGTAAAAGTGTGCTTTTACCACTTCCAGATGAGCCTAATATAGCTATAACATCACCTTTTTCTACAGTAAAAGATACATCTTTTAATACATTAAGGCTGCCAAATGATTTTTTTAAGTGTGATACTTCTATTATGCTCATAATGATTTACTCGCATAGCTGAATTTTTTTTCTATTAATCTTAAAATTATAGTAAGCATTAGTATTAGTAAAAGATACAATGCTCCAGCA
>CAMWVK010000245.1 GCA_947177675.1 uncultured Mucispirillum sp. | reverse complement strand
GCTGTAGGTATGAGTTTATCAGTTGCATTTGTTATGACAATATCTGCTGTTGTATCTTTTTATATATATAAATATATATTATATCCATTATCTCTTGAATATTTAAGAACTATTGTTTTTATATTAATAATAGCATCACTTGTGCAGTTTGTAGAAATGGTAATAGAAAAAACTCTGCCAGAACTTTATTCTGGTTTAGGTATATATCTTCCTTTAATAACAACTAACTGTGCAGTTTTAGGTGTAGCATTATTAAATGTTCAGTTTCAATATTCATTTATAGAAATGCTTATATTCAGCTTTGGAACAGCAGCCGGCTTTGGACTTGCATTAATTTTATTTGCAGGTTTAAGAGAAAGAATAGCTTATTCTTCTGTGCCTGAATATTTTCAGGGAATGCCTATAGTATTTATTATGGCAGGTATTCTTTCTCTTGCTTTTATGGGTTTTTCAGGTATGGTAAAATAAAATGATAGAAGCAGTATTAGTATTAGGGATTATTGGATTAATTGCAGGCAGCGGGCTTGCTTTTGCTTCTAAATATTTTTGTGTAGTGAAAGATGAAAGAATAGAAGTAGTGAAAGATATGTTATCAGGTGCAAACTGTGGAGCATGCGGATATGCAGGCTGTGCAGCATTAGCAAAAGCAATTTGTGAAGGGAATGCACCTGTAAGCCTGTGTGCTGCTTTAAAAGAAAATGAAATAAAAAATATATCAAGTTTATTAAACCTTGAAAGCACTGAAAGTGTAAAGAAAAAGGCTTATGTTAGATGCACAGGTGGTATAAGCTGTCAAAACAGATATGAATATTTTGGACCTAACGACTGTCTTTTAATGAGCCAGTATGATGGCGGTATAAAAGCATGTAAATATGGCTGTGTTGGCGGAGGAACATGTGAAAAAGCATGTCCATTTGATGCAATACATGTTAGTAAAAATGGATTTGCAGAAGTAGATTACGAAAAATGTACAGGCTGCGGTTTATGTGTTGCTGAATGTCCTAATCACTTAATTTTTTTGGAAAGCGGGCATAGAATAAATGTTGCATGTCTTTCTACAGAAAAGGGTGGATTACAGAAAAAATTTTGCAATACAGGCTGTGTTGGATGTAAATTATGTGAAAAAGCTTGTGAATATGATGCAATTCATATAAATAACTTTCTTGCATCCATAGATTATACTAAATGTATCAACTGTGGTAAATGTGAAGAAGTGTGTCCAAGTGATACAATAAAACTATAAATATAAATTGAAGTTTTTAAAATAATGTGATAGTGTAATATAAAATTGGTTGACAGGGTTTAATATGGAAATAATTACAGCGTTAGATTTTGATAATATTAATAAAGCTAAGGAGCTTGTAAAAAAAGTAGGCTTAAATATATCTTATTATAAAGTAGGTTTAGAGCTTTTTGTTTCAAACGGTCCTGCTATTATTGACTGGCTTAAATCAGAAAACAAAAAAGTATTTCTTGATTTAAAATTTCACGATATACCAAACACTGCTTCCCGTGCTGTTTCTGCAGCTGCTGATTATGGTGCTGATATTATAAATATTCACACACAAGGCGGCAAAAAGATGATGCAGAAATGTGTAGAAGAACTGCACAATGAATGCTGCAGAAAAAACCTTGTAAAACCATTATTAATAGGTGTTACTGTGCTTACAAGTTTAGATGACAGCCATTTAATTGAATATGATATTAATGATTTTTCAGTTGCAGGTTATGTTTTAAAACTTGCAGGCTTTGCAAAGGAATGTGGTCTTGATGGGGTTGTTTCCAGTGCAAAAGAAACAAAAATCATTAAAGAAAATTTAGGCAGTGATTTTATTACTGTAACACCAGGTATCAGACCAGCAGGAGCTGATATTACTGACCAAAAAAGAGTTGTTACACCAAAAGATGCTCTGCATCTTGGCTCTGATTATATAGTCATAGGCAGGCCTATTACGGCAGCCCAAGACCCAGCTTATGCAGCAGAAGCAATATTAAAGGAGATTAATGAATAATATATGAATAATAATGCAGTTGTTAAAAATTATGAAGAACATGGAGCTTTATTAAGAGGACATTTTCTTCTTTCATCAGGTCTTCATTCTGATGCTTATCTTCAATCTGAGCTTATTATGCAGGACCCTGCTAATGCAAAAAAAGTTGTCAGTGGTTTAGTTGATATATTAAAAGATTTAGATTTTACTACAATTGTAAGCCCTGCAATAGGCGGTATCAGATTTGGATATGAACTTGCATCTCAAATGAATAAAAGAACTCTTTTTGCAGAAAGAGTTGATGGTGTTATGACTTTCCGCCGTGGGTTTACACTGCAAAAAGGTGAGAAAATATTAGTTGCAGAAGATGTAGTTACTACTGGTAAATCTACTAAAGAATGTATGAAAGCAGTAGAAGAAGCAGGCGGTATTGTTGTTGGTATTGCTTCTATTATTGACAGAAGCTCTGGCACAGCTGGCTTTACTGTCCCTTTTTATCCGCTTGCTGCTGTTGATGTGAAAAGCTATAATGCAGAAGAATGTCCAATGTGTAAAGATGGTATTCCTTGTGTTAAACCTGGAAGCCGTGTTTTTGTAAAATAGATGAGGAACAGTCTATGGAAACTATTACTGCTGTCAAAAAACTTATTAAATCAGGTTTACATCTTTGGGTGGCAGTAAGTGGTACACAAAGGCTGTTTTTCACAAAAGTAAGTGATGTTTATGATACATCATTTACAATACTTCCGCCAACTGATAATGGTGAAAACCTTATTGTAACAAAAAAGACTGAATTGGAGTTTATGTTTACAATAGAAAGTGGCAAGTATTTTTTTACAACTAAGCCAATAGGTATTATAAAAGAGAATATTGCTCTTTTAGCTATTGAGCTGCCTGCAAGTATTCAAAGAAATGAAATGCGGGCATTTTACAGGATAGAAATGCTTAGGTGCATACCTGTAAAACTTGTTCATACAGCAACTGGTTTTTATCAAATTGATTACCAAAAAAATGATATTATTACAATGACTTGCACTGACCTTTCTGGCGGTGGTATGAAACTAATAAGTCCTGTGCCGTTAGATAAAGATGATGAATTAGAAATAGATTTAAGTGGTCTTATTGATGGTCTTGAAAAAGTTGGTGCAAAAGTAATAAGATACATAGGTATGGAAGAAGATAGATATGCTGTTGGAATAATGTTTACATCTTTAACAGAATTTGATAGAGATAAAATAGTCAGGTGTGTTTTTCAGCGTCAACATAATAAAGAAAAATTATCAAATAATTTTAGGAGGAGCAATGTCTTTTAATAGTCAGCGTGAAATAGTGGGTGGGAGTATTAAAGTTGAATTTATTTTTCCAGTTCATGAGATAGACTCTTTTAATGGTGGTGAGTTAAAAGCCTATATTGAGAGTATATCTTCTGAAGTTGATGGCGTTGTTATTAACTTTTCTGATATAACATATTTAAACTCAAGTGGTTTAAGAG
>CAMWVK010000244.1 GCA_947177675.1 uncultured Mucispirillum sp. | reverse complement strand
TTTATATAAAATGGTTTAAAATTTCTGATAAGTTTGGATTTTTTATAAAAACAGAGATTTTAAATATACTTTCCATTCTATTATAACAGAAAAATTTCTAATATGCAAATTTCTACTATATACAATAAATTATAATTGATAGATTTGGAAAAAAGAGATACAGCAGTTAATTAATTTCTTTACAAAGCACTCAAAAAAAATTATTATAATCATCAAAATTTTTATAGGGATATATATGAATTTTCAAAAGATTTATGATGTAATAGTTATAGGTGCAGGTCATGCAGGCTGTGAAGCATCTCTTGCAGCTGCAAGAATGGGAGCAGATACTCTGCTGCTTACAATTTCAATAGATAGTATTGCTTTAATGCCATGTAACCCTGCAATAGGCGGTATAGGCAAGGGCAATCTTGTAAAGGATATGGACGCTCTTGGCGGTGAGATGGCAAAAAATATAGATGCAACAGGTATTCAGTTTAGAGTGCTTAATAAAAGAAAAGGTCCTGCGGTATGGTGCAGCAGAGCTCAGGCTGATAAATATTTATATAAAGACAGGTTTCAATCAGTGATAATGAGCACACCGTCACTTGATGTTAAGCAGGGTATAGTCACAGAAATTTTAACAGAAAATGGTGCAGTTCGTGGAATAGAGACTGCATGTGGTCAAATATTTCTTGCAAGAAGAATAGTAATATGTGGTGGCACATTTATTGGTGGAGAAATATTTATAGGTGATAGAGTAATAGAAGCAGGCAGAATGTATGAACCTGCTGCAACAAGTCTTTCTATTTCACTTAAAAAAATAGGTTTCACCCCTATAAGACTGAAAACAGATACACCAGCAAGGCTGCATATTGACAGCTTAAATTTAAACGGACTTGAAGAATATGCAAGTGATGATATAATAATACCATTTTCTGCAGAAACTGAATCTATTAAGCTGCCTCAGATTAAGTGTTATGGCACACAGACTAATGAAGAAACACATAAAGTGATAAAAGAAGCTGCTGAGAAAAGTTTATTTTATAATGGTGCAAGGGAAAGCAATGGTCCTAGATACTGCCCAAGTATGGAAGATAAGGTTTTAAAATTTCCAGAAAAAACTGGTCATAAGCTTGTTATAGAACCAGAAGGGTTAAATACAAAAGAAGTGCATATAAACGGGTTTTCATGCTCTATACCAGTAGAAGCACAAATAAAGGCATACAGAACAGTAAAGGGTATGGAAAACTGCCAGTTTATCCGCCCAGCTTATGCCGTGCAGTATGATGCATATCAGCCAACAGGGCTTAATCATTCCTATGAAACTAAACTTGTAAAAGGGTTGTTTTTTGGCGGGCAGCTTAACGGCACAAGTGGCTATGAAGAAGCGGCAGTGCAGGGGTTTATGGCTGGAGTAAATGCAGTTCTTTCTCTTGATAATAAAGAGCCTTTTGTTTTAGGCAGGAATGAAAGTTATATTGGTGTTCTTACTGATGATTTAGTATTAAAGGGTATTACAGAACCATATAGAATGTTTACTTCTCGCAGTGAATACAGGCTTTTAACTAGAGAAGATAATGCAGAAGAAAGGTTAATAGAGTATGGGTATAAATTAGGTCTTATCTCCAAAACAAGATATGAAAGATTTCAGCAGGATATGCAGGAAATAAATAATGAAATAGAAAGGCTGAAAAATACACTTATAAAGAAAACAGCGGAAAATGAAGAATATCTTGCAAAAATAGGCGTAGCTATAAGCCAGTCATTTAAAGCAGAAGAATTACTAAAAAGACCGCAGTTAAATTATGATGATATTATAAAATTAACTGGTGGCGGTTTAAGTGGCAGGAAAGCAAGGCAGGTTGAAATTAAAATAAAATATTCTGGCTATATAGAAAGTATGGAAGCAAGTAATAAAGAAGATATAGAAAGCATAGTTATTCCAGATGATTTTTCTTATGATAATATTTCTGGGTTAAGATTAGAATATTCTGAAAAACTGAAAAATATTAAGCCTAAAACGCTTGGTCAGGCTTTAAGAATACCGGGGCTTACAAAAGCTGCAATCTCTGTTTTAGCTGTTGAAATTTACAAGCATAATAAAAGCAATTAATAAGTATTATATTTTTTGAAGGCTTTAGATAGTGATGAATTGTCTGCTGTAATTTCCCATATTAAACATAATATGATATGAATTTATATGCTTAATTTATGCAAAATATTGGCAGATGTATTAATTATTTGATTACATTCTTCTATAAAAAAGGAATTGAAATAGTGCTGGATTACAGCATTTAATAAATTAGCATACAAAATAAAAGGAGGAAGGTATGCCAGATATTAAGGTGTTTGCACTTAAATATTTAAAAATATTTATTTTAGGTGCATTAGTTATTTTTATTATTGATTTTATAATCAATGGAAATTTATTACAGGGTGGAAGATTTACTGAATATCTAGCTGCTGATGTTCTGCCATTATTTTTCTTATGTTCAATTGGTGGAGTATATGAATATACTGCTATAAAAAGATTTAATCAAAAATTTAATGTAACAATGTATTTTGTGTCATTAGCATTTTCTACAGTATTATATAGTGCTATATTCAATAATATAGAACTATTTACTTCAATTACTTATAAACTATATACTCATGCTGGTATAATTATATTTACATTTGCAGCAGGTGTTTTTTATCACTTCAATAAAAAAGAAGAAATAACAACTACTGCGTATGGAGTATTAAATGATGATAAAGTAGAAAACAAAACACTTACAACAATAAATCCATTTATGATGCGTGCTATAGAAATTATGCTGGGCATATCAGCTGGGCTATTTATGCCTTTATATGCATTTGCTTATAGCTTTTTAATGTCAATATAAACACTATACTATATTATGTTTCACGTGAAACAATAAGTGATAATGGTAAATAGAGAAGAAAATCTAAAAATAAGATTTTACTGGTTTACAGTTATATTTATAATATTAACTATTATAAGTGCAGCCCAAACCAGAAATATAGTATGATACATTCAATATCTCTGAAAGTGTCATATATACAGCAAAAAGTGCAGCAACTTTTATATTTATCATAATATTCAGATTTATGGCATTTGGTAAAAATAGTATTTTGTATCAAGAATACTATTGTAAAATAGCTTATTAGCCATTATTATGATATCAATAATGGCATTAATAACCATAACTGTAAAATTATTTGTATCATTTTTTATAATAAGATATTAAATAAAACAAAGATAGATTTTAAAATACCTGAAACATCAGTTATTGAAAGCTTAAAGCCTGCTGCAGTAATATATATAATTTTTATAATTTTTAAAACTTAATACTTTTATTGACTGCATCAGCTTATGGGTTAGCAAATAAAGCATAAGTAATAGTGGTAATATGGAAAAAATAAGCAAATGGAAAGCTTTTAAAATAATATTCTTTTTTATTGTATCATTATTTATAATAACAGGCACACTATCGGCAGTTATAA
>CAMWVK010000243.1 GCA_947177675.1 uncultured Mucispirillum sp. | reverse complement strand
GATAAATTCAGCCTAATCTTCAAAAGTATAACAGTAGATAATGGTGTAGAATTTTTAGATATGGCAGGTTTAGAAAAATCAGTGTATAATAAATTATCTAAACGGACAACTATTTATTATGCTCACCCTTATTGTTCCCCGAGAAAGGGGAAGTAATGAGAACAACAATAAACTTATTGATGAGTTTATTAAAAAGAAAACTGATATTAAAAATTTTTCTAGTAGTCATATTAAAAAAATACAAGACTGGATGAATAGTTATCCTAGAAAACTATTTAATTATAAATCGGCTAATGATATATTTTATGAGAACTTAAACAACTGCTTAAATTGTTGCAATCGTTTTTAGAATTTACCTTTTATCAAATGATTAAATATTTTTAATGCAAAAAAAGTATAAATTTGTTATATTGTTTTATTTAGTAGTAAAGCTATATTATTTGGAGTTTAAAACTATTATGGATTTAGAAAAAATACTTATTCTTGATTTTGGCGGTCAATACAGTAAGCTTATTGCCAGAAGAACCAGAGAGTGCGGCGTATTCAGCGAAATATTAAGCTGCTCTACAACAATTGAGTGTATTCGGGAAAAAGGATATAAAGCCATTATTCTTTCAGGCGGTCCCGCAAGTGTATATGAAGAGAATGGTCCTCAATGCGATAAAGGTATATTTGATATGGGACTGCCTGTGCTTGGTATATGCTATGGTGCTCAGCTTATGGCTAATTTACTTGGCGGATATGTGGAAAGCAGTGGTTCACCAGAATACGGTTCTACTATGGTGCATGTTGATAAAAAAGCATTACTTTTCAGCTCAATTAATGTAGAAGAAGTTACTTCCACATGGATGAGCCATACAGATTATATTAAAACTGTCCCTGATGGATTTAATATTACAGCTAAAACTGACAACTGTCCTGTAGCAGCTATGGAAAACAACACCAAAAAACTTTATGCAGTGCAGTTTCACCCAGAAGTAACTAACTCTATCCGTGGTATGGATATACTTAAAACATTTCTTTTTGATATATGCGGATTTAAGGGCGACTGGAAAATGTCATCATTTATTGACGATGCTGTTGCTAAAATTAAAGAAAAAGCAGGAAGCGGCAGAGCATTATGTGCATTAAGCGGTGGTGTAGATTCTTCTGTTGCTGCTCTTTTAGTGCAAAAAGCTATTGGCGAAAGATTAACATGTGTATTTGTTGACCATGGTCTTTTAAGAAAAAATGAAGGTGATGAAGTTGAAGAAGTATTTTCTAAATTTGGTTTAAAACTTATAAGAGTTAATGCTGGAGAAAGATTTTTAGCAAAACTTAAAGATGTGGAAGACCCAGAACAGAAAAGAAAAATCATAGGCAACGAGTTTATTGCTGTTTTTGAAGAAGAAGCAAAAAAACTTGGCTCTGTTGATTACCTTGTTCAAGGCACAATCTATCCAGATGTTATAGAAAGCGGTGCAGGAAGTTCTGCAATGATTAAAAGCCACCATAATGTAGGTGGTCTGCCAGAAACTATGGATTTTAAAGGACTTATTGAGCCATTAAGAGAACTTTTTAAAGATGAAGTCCGTAAAGTAGGTCTTGATTTAGGGCTTCCAGAAAATCTTGTTATGAGACAGCCTTTTCCAGGTCCCGGACTTGGTGTTAGAATTATAGGCAAAATTACTGCTGAAAAAGTTGCAATACTGCAAGATGCTGATGCCATTTTCAGAGAAGAAATAGCAGCAGCAGGGCTTGACAGAGAAATCAGCCAGTATTTTGCAGCACTTACAAATATGCGTTCTGTTGGTGTTATGGGTGATTATAGAACATATTACTACACTGTTGGTCTTCGTGCTGTTATTACATCAGACTTTATGACTGCAGAATGGGCAAGAATACCACATGAAGTGCTTGCAAAAACTTCTAATAGAATTGTAAATGAAGTGCGTGGTATTAACAGAGTAGTCTATGATATTACTACTAAACCACCTGCAACTGTTGAATGGTTATAAATTTTTAAAATCATTCTGCTGTTTTATTCAGAATGATTTTTTTATGATAAAATATATAGTATTTCAACAAAAATTAAGTATGAATTAAAATCAATTAATACAGATTTGTTTAATGGATATGATTATGAGTAAGAGGCATGTTGCAATTATCGCTGGTTATGGCTCACTGCCATTAATTGGAGCTAAATATGTTAAAGAAAAAGGTGATGAACTTTTAATTATAGCTTTAAAAGAAAGCTGCACTTTAAATGAAGAATTGAAAAAGCTTGCTGACCATTACTATGAATTTAGTGTAGGGCTTGCAGGCAAAATGTTAAAAACATTAAAAAAACATAAAATAACCCATGCCCTGCTTTCTGGAAAAGTAGAAATTAAGCTGCTGCACAGCACAAGATTTGATTTAAAAGCTCTCCTTATTCTTGCAAAAATATCTTTAAGAAGCACTGATTCTATTAATTTTGCAATAATAAATGAATTAAAAAAAATAAATATAGATATACTTTCTCAAAAAGAAGTATATTCTTCTATTATTCCAAAAAGTATGCAGTTTACTGATAAATCATATAAAGAAGCTGGTCTGCAAGAGATTGTAAAAGAAGGCTTTTTATTTGCTAAACATATTGGTGCATTAGATTTAGGTCAGTCCATTGTTATAAGCAGAAAAGGTATTTTAGCAGTAGAAAGTGCTGAAGGCACAGATATTGCTTTTGCAAGGGGAGCAGGACTTGACAAAGGCGAAGCAGTATGTATTAAAACAGGTAAAGCATACCAAGATGAAAGGTTTGATTTACCTACTGTTGGGCTTGATACTTTAAAAAATATTGCAGAAAATGGCGGACTTGGGCTTATTGTGGAAAGTGGCGAAACAATAGTTGTCAATATAGATAAATGTATAGAATATGCAAAAGAAAAAAATTTAATATTTGCTGCTGTCAGCCAAAATGAACTGTAACTTATTCTTTTATTTTCATATACCACTTACTATCTATACACTTTAAAGGGATAACTGCATATTTTTCCCCTAATTTTACACTGGCATAATATGTGGTATCATCCATTTTTTCAATGCTTACAAGCTCCATATCTTTATCACCTAATATTATTTTAAAACTGCCGTATAAATATTCTTCTGAACTTAAGTTATCTGGTGTAATATTATCTTTATTTAAAGCATAAGCCATAATGCTGAATAAATCATAATTATCAATATTTGCAGCCATATTGCTGGAAACTGCATATTTTTCTTCTGGCACTACCATGTTCCAGAAAGATGATACATCACCATTATTATAATAATTTATAATTTCATTTACTGCATGTTCTGGAGAATTTTTATTAGAACAGCCTGAAAAAACAAGAAATAGTATAATTAAAAGAAAACTTAAAAATATTTTTTTATACATATTTATATCCTGCACCATTATATAAATTTAAGTTTTAAAAAATACAGTAGAAAAAATTTCTATATATATTTTTTCAGGTAAATTCTAAAAACAATTACAACAAAC
>CAMWVK010000242.1 GCA_947177675.1 uncultured Mucispirillum sp. | reverse complement strand
CATTAAATAACAATCCTTTTTTTATAATGTGTCAATAATAATTTGATTAAAATTGAAAATAGAACTTCTGTATATAACTATATACCTTAAAAACAATATAGTCAAGTAATATTATAACTTTTTATTATATATTATCTATTTTTATCTGTTTTGATATTATTTCTTATCTTACTTCTTTATCACAGAACTATTTATTGCTCAATTAATAGCTAAAATCTATTCATAAAGTTGCTGTAATTTCTCTTCCTTAGATAAATTATATAATTCTTTTAAATGATATGCAAGGCTCCAGTCACCTACAGACTTCCACCACTGTGGAGTAGTTTCTAGCCTGCTGAAATCACCCTCACTGCCTAAATCTACACGCCTGTTTACTTCCTTCGCATAAACTACCTGCGGAACATTTGTGACACCATATGTTTTAAATAATACTGGGTCTATAAGCAGCCCTGTTACACCTGTCTTATTATCTTCTATTATCATATCTCGTGCAAACTGCATTGTTGGTATAAAATCTTTACACCCATTAAAACCACCGCCCTGTGGCAGGCAGCCACGAATAACAAAAGCCGTTGTATCCCCTATACCTTTAGTTTTAATATATGCTTTATAATTATCCAGCACTGGCTTAGGAATACTTGATGATATAAAAATATACAGCCGTTCATTATTTTTAAAAATACCATTCTTAGCCATTTGTATCTTATCATCAGTTTTATTATCGTTAGATAGATTATTAGAAAATTTTATTATCCCTGTTTCTGGGTCAAAGGTCATCGCATTTTTATATTTGTCTATCTGGTTACTCACTTCCCCATTAAATATAGTATCAAATGCAGACTCAGCACTTTTTTTAATATGTTCTGGTATCTCCATACTCTTACTCTTATCTAATATATTTTTGGCACGCTGCATCATCTCTTGATTAGTATCTATTGACTGGGCATAAATATTATGCCCTGATGTAATCAGGGCAGTAATTAATAAGATTATTTTATTCATAACGCTTACCTGTTTGCTGAGGCAGCCCTAATTACAAGCAATCTGCCTTTCTCATTTTCTGATAATCTTGGAACTGTTAATGATATTGCTCTTGGATTTTTTAACACTGGAACAAACATATTTTCTTCCAGCTCTACTGTATATGGAACTTTTGATTTAACTTCCCAGTCTTCTACAACATAATCATGACCAGTATACACATATCTTAAACGCATATCCATCTCGTGAAACTCATACTTTAAAGAACCTTTTTTAACTGCATAACCTTCAGGTATCATCTCCTGATATACATTTTTGAATATATCAGATACCATTGTTTCATAAGCTGTTGACTGTTCATAACTCATTGCTTTCTTACTGTCTGCATAAGGTGTTTTAAATACTATTGTTTGAGATGGTTTATCTTCTTTTGGAAGCAGGCTTAAATTATATACAATGCTGTCACATTCTACATAAAGCTCTCTTGGAAATGTATTATACCTTACTTCTGTCATACCACCCTGTGTAATTTTAACTGGTGATATTTTAACAAATAAATCTTTCTTCCCACCACGAACTATTTCTACCTCTTTATCCTTTGAATATACAGGGTCGGACATAATGCCACTGCATGTAATTCTGTTTAAATCTTTTAAAGATATTTCTACCCTGTGCAGCCCTTCACCTGACACCATAATAATATTAGATTCTATATTATTTTGTTTTAATACTTTATCCTGTGTTTTCTTACTGCTGCCTACAGCTTCAATTTTATTGATAAGTGCCTGTGTAATATTGTTCTTTGAATCAACAGAAGATAAATACATTTTACGAACATATCCTTCTAACCCATCATTATCCCTGACTTTTACCCATTCATCGCCGCCTGCCATAACTTCTGTGCCGTCTAGTGTATCAATCATATATCCTGTTGGCAGCACTCTTAATAAATATCCATCAGTGTCTGTTATCTGCCTTATGCTGAGTTTTTTACTTGTAACAACCATTTTTTCTGCAAATGCTGTATTTACCATTAATAATGAGATTACTGTTAATAATAATATTTTTTTCATAATATTTCCTCCTTGTTATTAATCTTTATATTTAAAATCCAGAGATTTAATCATAAATCTGCCTGCTTTAATTTCATAGTGGATAGTTATATATGATTTACTGGCTTCCTGAACCAGCATCTCACCTATAAATTTTTTCATAGGACCTTCTATTTTTATCTGATTGTTGGAATAATCAGGATACATACGCAGTGGATAAAATATTTGATACATTTTTTCTGCTTTTATAAACTCTGCCTGTTCTTTCAGTTTGTCCCTTACAGCTTTTAAATTTTTTGAGCTGCTGTCAAAAAATGGCAGTAATGATACATAAGATGAATCTACTGTTTCTGGTGATACTGATAATACCCTGTCTGCTATATAAAAACCTACCTGCTCAAAATAGCTTTCTGATATATGTTTATCTGTTGCCCAAAACTCTTTTGTAATAGCTGGAGGTAATACTATTGTCCTGTTTGCTGTAATTAAATTATAGTTTAATAACCCCTGCACAAGTATTACAAAAACAAGAATAATTATAATAAAACCGAAAAACTTTTTTTCATTGTTTAATTTATTTATATTCTTAAATGTTGAAAAATTATCAAGTTTAACTGATAGTTTATTTTTTATATCATTTACATCAAGATTTTTTATATTATTAATTTTATCTTTCACTTCTATTCTCCATTATTTTACATAATATTTGATATAATAATGTGGCAGTTTAACTGCCTTACCTGTATTGCTTTTAAATTTAACAAGCCCTAAACTGTAAAAAAAATGTATCATAAAGCCGTCCTGCTTAGAATTTTTAAGCTTAGTATATAATTTTAAAAGTACAAACCCTATTACTAAAAATAAAATCAACTTATCAAGCATACGACCTATAATCAGGCTTCCAAATAATATAAATGCCTCATCTATTTCCCACCATAAAAACTGCGGCTGTGCATCTAAATATTTTGGTATATATCTTGGCTCCATCATAATACTCCTTTTTAATAAGCAATAAGGGTAGAAACTATATCTACCCTTATTATTTTCTCTTTTCTTTAAAGCCAGCTAATGCTAAATGGTATAAGTAAATGAGTTGATGATACTTGGCAGCGATGGAAGTAATATACCTGAAGCAATACCAAGCCCCATATATGGAATACCGATTTTCTCACGATTCCAAATAGATACACCAATAATACCTAATGCTGCCAGCTTACCGCCAGTGCCTTCAAATATACTGCCTACCTTTTGCCAGACACCTTCAAGTTCATCTTGTTGAACATTATTACCTACAGCAGTACCTGTTGTTGCATATGCACTTGCTGCACAAAGCATAAATCCTGCTGTTACTGCAAAAGTAAAGTATTTACTTTTACATACCTTAGCAACCTTGCCTAAAATTTTAGTAACCATATTTTTCATATTTTCCTCCTTCAATTTTGATAGTAATTTATAAAAATACTATGGTTAATTAGTAATAATAAT
>CAMWVK010000241.1 GCA_947177675.1 uncultured Mucispirillum sp. | reverse complement strand
TTTAATCTTATTATATATCAGTCAGTTGGTAACACAGCAGGTGTTTTTATTTCAGCATTTGCTTTTAGTGCATATAAAATATTTGGCTTATTATATTATATGAGTTTTATAATTGCATTTAGAGCATTAATATCATGGGTAAGCCCAGACCCTAGAAATATTATAGTTCAGTTAGTATATACAATAACAGAGCCAGTGCTTGAACCATTAAGAAGAATTATACCACCTATTGGTATTATTGATTTTTCAGCACTTATTGCTATGATTGGTTTTTATTTTGGTGGTATGATACTTCAAAATATTGTGCATTCTTTTATTTAATATGAGGTTTTTATGATTTTATTTAGAATAGTTTATTCAATAGCAATTTTCGCAGTGTTTATAATTTTCAGGCAAAGTATGGATATAAATCTTTATATGGCATTTCTTTATTCTGGAGTAGCTGTATTATGTATTTTACTTTTAGATTTATTATTAGGCGGCATTAAAAGCTACCGTATTATATCATCATTACTTATAGGGATAGCTTTTTTAGTGCTTGGTTTTTTACTTATTCAATCCTTTCAGTCAGTATTTCAGCAGAAAGAAATTAACTTAATAGTTCTTTTTCTTTTCCTGTATGCTGGTATTATTATTGGAAACAAAAATCATAAGTTTTTTGAATCATTAATAACAAATGTTGCTTTAAAGCATAATTCTACAAAAATAAAATTAGGCTCTCAACCAAAAGTTCTTGATACATCTACATTAGTTGATGGAAGAATAGCAAATATTGTAGACTGTGGTTTTATAGAAGGCAGCCTTGTTATCCCTCAGTTTGTATTAAAAGAACTTCAAAACATTGCAGATTCTCATGACCATTTAAGAAGGCAGAAAGGCAGGCGTGGTTTAAATGTATTGAAAAGACTACAGGAACAGACAAATATTAAAGTAGAAATAGATAATACATCTTTTGACGAAATAGGCACAGTAGATGAAAAATTACTTACTTTAAGTATGAAAATTCATGCTGCTATGATTACAACAGATTTTAATTTAATGAAAGTAGCTGAAATACAAAATATAAAAGTTTTAAACCTAAATAACCTTGCTATTGCTTTAAGGCAGACTATTCTTCCTGGTGAAGAGTTAGTTATTACTATTGCAAAAGAGGGCAAAGACCCATCTCAAGGTGTGGGTTATCTTGATGATGGTACAATGGTTGTTGTTGAAAATGGTAAAAAACGCATTGGCGAAACATTAAAAGTTGAAGCAACATCATTATTGCAGACAGAATCAGGAAGAATTATTTTTACTAAGGTAAAAGTGTGAGCATATCTTTAATTATTCCTGCAGCTGGTGTTGGTAAAAGATTTTCTGCAAATATTAAAAAGCAGTTTACTGAAATAGATGGTATGCCACTTATATACTGGACTATTAAAAGGCTTGTAACTGCATATAATTTTGATGAGCTTATTATTGGCTTAAATCAAGATGATATCAAGTTTATGGATACTGTAATATCTAATTTAAATCTTAATATACAATATATATATGCAGAAGGTGGTAATGAAAGGGCAAATACTGTATTAAACTGTTTATTAAAATCAAACTGCAGTTATGCAGCAATTCATGACAGTGTCCGCCCATTTGTCAGCAGTCAGGTAGTTATAAACACAATAGATAAAGCATATCAATCAAGTGCAGCAATCTGTGGTATTCCTGTAAGAGATACTGTCAAAAAAATTAATGGAAGTATTATTGAAAAGACAGTTTCAAGGGATAGTCTTTTTTTAGCACACACTCCACAGGTTTTTAAAAAAGATATTATATTAAATGCTCTGCATTCTGCATTAGAGGATAATATTATAATAACAGATGAAGCTTCTGCATGTGAATATGCCAAAATACAAGTGGAAACAGTGCTTTCAAACTATGAAAATATAAAAGTTACTTATACAGAAGATATTGATTTAATAGAATTATTTAAAGCAAAGTTTTTTTGAGGTATAAATGTTTGAAAATTTTAATTTTAATGAATTTATGGTAAAAGCAGCATTATCTATAGTTCCATTTATGTTTGCAGTTACAATACACGAAGTAATGCATGGCTATGCTGCATATAAATTAGGTGATAATACCGCTAAAAATGCAGGCAGGCTTACATTAAACCCTATAGCACATATTGACCCAGTAGGTCTTTTAGTGCTGCTTTTAACAAGAATAATAGGCTGGGCAAAACCTGTGCCTGTTAATTATTATAATCTTCGCCATAAGTATGGTGTAGCAATAGTTTCAGCAGCAGGACCGTTAGCAAACCTTGTAACCGCATTTTTATCTGCTGTTGTATTAAAAATATTAGGATTTGCTGCTGTCAATTTTAATATACCAAGCCATATTTTTGAACCTTTATATATTATGACATTATACTCAGTTGCAATTAATATTGCATTATGTATATTTAATCTGCTGCCTATTATGCCAATGGATGGGGCAAGAATTATATGGAATTTTTTACCAAAAGATAAAGCAGAAAAGTATGAAGCAACAGAAAAGTATTATTTTTTAATAATACTTGTTTTAATATTTACAAATGTTCTGCAATATATTATATCTCCAATAAGAGTTTTTGTATTAACAATATTTGATGCAATATTAAATTTGAATATAACAGGATTTATGTAAAATGAAAAAAAGAGTTTATAGTGCAATGAGACCAACAGGGGAGCTGCATATTGGTCATTATGTTGGAGCAATTAAAAACTGGTTGAAAATGCAGGAAGAATATGACTGCTTTTTTGCAGTTGCAGACTGGCATGCATTAACCACAAATTATGATAATCCAGAAAATATTAAAGAAATGAGGCGTCAAATGGTGCTTTCATGGCTTGCTGCAGGACTTGATGTGGAAAAAGCACCTATATTTATACAGTCACATAATTTATATACTGCAGAACTTTATCTACTTTTAGGTATGGTTACCCCTGTGCCTTGGCTTGAAAGATGCCCAAGTTATAAAGATATGATAAACACTTTAACTCATAAAGATTTATCTAACTATGGTTTTTTAGGCTATCCAGTATTAATGACTGCAGATATTATTATGTATCTTGCAAACCTTGTGCCTGTTGGAGTAGACCAGATACCCCATGTAGAGCTTGCAAGAGAAATTGTCCGCAGGTTTAATAATTTTTATGGAGAAATTTTTGTTGAACCTGAATCTATGCTTACAAATGTGCCAAAACTTCCAGGGATTGACGGCAGAAAAATGAGTAAAAGCTTAAATAATACTATACTTTTAACAGAAGAAGCAGATACTCTTAAAAAGAAAATAAAAACAATGATAACAGATACAAAAAGGCAGAGGAAAACTGATGCTGGTGACCCTAATGTATGCCCAGTATTTGATTATCATAAAGTATTTTCTACAGATGAAGAAAGGGTAAAAATCACAGAAGGCTGCACAAAAGCTGAAATTGGCTGTATAGAATGTAAACAAATATTAATCAATAATGTAGAAAACTTTATATGTCCTATTAG
>CAMWVK010000240.1 GCA_947177675.1 uncultured Mucispirillum sp. | reverse complement strand
CATATTAACTTGTTTTTTATAGTAAATTATAACATAAAATTAGTAAAGCATTATTTTTACTTTGCAATAGTTTTCACAATATGATAGAATAATAACCTTAAATAGAAAATCAGGTATTACAGGGAGATATATGGAAAATCCATTTCAGTTAGAATTTCACAGCCTTTTAGAAAAAGCGGATAAAATAAGGCAGTCAAAATGGGGTAAAAAAGTGTTTTTTGTTCGCAATCTGCATTTAAACTATACAAATATATGTGTGAGCCACTGTAAATTTTGTGCTTTTGCTAAAAATAAAAATGAAGATGGCTCTTATAATATGACACCTGATGATGCTGTTAAGTATGTTTCACAAAAGGGACAGGATGCTGGAGAAATACATATTGTTGGTGGTCTTCACCCTGATTATCCATTTGAATATTATGTTGATATGGTGCATGCCCTAAAAATTAACTTTCCAGAAAAAACCATAAAAGCATTTTCTGCAGTAGAGATAGATTATTTCTCCCGTATTTCAGGTAAAAGCATTGCAGAAGTTTTAGAAACATTAAAAAAAGCTGGGGTAGAAATGATGCCTGGCGGTGGTGCAGAAATATTTGCAGACCATGTAAGACGCCAGATATGCCCAGAAAAAATACCAGCTTCCAGATGGCTGGAAATACATGAAACAGCTCATAATACTGGGCTTACAACTAATGCTACGATGCTTTATGGTCATTTAGAAAGTGATGAAGATAAATTCCAGCATCTTTTATTATTAAGAGATTTACAGGAAAAATCATTAAGCCGCGGTCTGACTGGTTTTTCCGCATTTATACCTCTTTCATTTCAGCCAGATAATACATTTCTTCATGGCAGATTCCATGCAACAGGTATAGAAGATATTAAAACTATATCTTGTGCAAGAATAGTGCTTGAAAATATACCACATATAAAATCATACTGGGTAATGCTTGGTCATAAAACTGCTCAGATTGCTCTCCGAGCTGGTGCTGATGATTTAGACGGCACAATAGTAAAGGAAAATATTGCTTATGCAGCAGGAAAAAATACAGATGAGGCAATGACTGCAGAACAGCTTGTATTTATGGTTAAATCTGCAGGTATGGTAGCTGTTGAACGGGATTCATTTTACAGGGAAGTGAAAATATATGGCTAATATTTTAATGGTAAATCCATCAGTTAATATGCGTCTTGCAGCCATGGAAATGAAAATGTATGGTGCAAATGTTAAGTTTGCTTATTCTTCAGATATTCCTGTAAGCCGTGCTGAACGAGTATTTTACTTTTTATCAGGTGTAAATATATGCTTTACTACAGAAATTCAAGGTGAAATGGAAAGGGAAGATAGAGTTTATCTTTTTAAGCGAAATATTTTTTCCAGATTTAAAATGATGGGTTTTAAAAAAAATATGGAAACATCTTATCCTGAATTATCAACAGGAATTTTTACTGACCTTTTATTGTTTAAAAGAAGTGTTTTAAGAAATGATGATACTCCAGAGCATGATGGGAAACTTCAATATACATCTTTTAATGATATTCTTGCTAACAATAAGGACAGTATTATTATTGCAAGCAGAATTACAGGTCAGGGTAGTGAATATATATGCAGCTGGGATACTGATTTTGATTTGGTATCTACTTTTAATAAAGATTATTTTGTATTTTTTGCAAATAACAGAAGAATTGAAGTATATGCTGCAGATAATAAACTCATTACAATAGGCAGAGGAAATGGTGAAAAACATTTAGAAGCACTTATTTCTCTTATTCCTATGATTAGTAAGTTTTCTTTTAATAAAGAAACAGAAAAAGCAATTCTTCGTAATATTAACCCATGGGTAACTTCTATTTCTGGTACATCTGGTTATTTGATTAATGATTACAGTTTTGGACATCTTTCTGTATCTATGCCTTCTGCATGGTATGACAGGATTGCAAATTTTATTCATACTCATGCTGTGGAGAAAAAACAAAAGCAGGATTTTTAAATATTAGCTGTAATTGTTTGTATTTTATTGCAGCCTATATAATATATATTGTTTGGGGATTTTATGAAAATAAGAACAGCAGTATTTCCTGTTGCTGGATTTGGAACTCGTATGCTTCCTGCAACAAAAGCTATACCAAAAGAAATGATTACATTAATTGACAAACCGCTTATACAGTATGCAGTTGAGGAAGCTATCAATGCTGGTATAGAAAAGATTATCTTTATCACAGGTCGCACTAAAAAAGCATTAGAAGACCATTTTGATATTAATGTTGAGCTTAATAACCAGCTTGAGTTATCTGGTAAAAAAGATATTTTAAAAGATATGAAACGCATAAGTGAAATGGTTGATATTATATATGTCCGACAAAAATATATGCTTGGTCTTGGCAATGCTGTAATGTGTGTTAAGGATATTGTAAAAGATGAGCCTTTTGCGGTTATTCTTCCAGATGATATTATTCTTTCTAAAACACCAGTTATAAAGCAGTTAATAGAATGTTATGATAAAGTAGAGTGTCCAATCATATCTCTTATGCCTGTTGCAAAAAGTGATACAACTAAATATGGCATAGTTAAAATAAAAGAAAAAATAGATAGTAGATTTTCACGCCTTAAAGATATGATTGAAAAGCCAGAACAAAATCCGCCGTCTAATATGGCAATTATTGGAAGATATATTTTAACTTCCGAAGTATTAAGTGCTTTAGATAAAATAGAAAAAGGGGCAGGCGGTGAACTGCAGCTTACAGATGCATTAAAATATACTGCTACATATCATGATGTATATGGCTATGAATTTGAAGGTAAAAGATTTGACTGCGGAACAAAAGAAGGTCTTTTAGAAGCTACTATTAATTTTGCAGCTTCTAATGAAAAACTTAAAAATATTTTAAAAGAAACAGTATATTCTTTAAATATTTTCTAGGTGATAAATGTTCAAAATTTTTAGTAATAAAACATCAAGACTTCGTTTTATAGCTAGAATGAGATTAAAGCTGAAAATGATGCTTTCTCTTGATGTTTCACCACGAGTGCTGGCAAAAGCTTCTGCACTTGGTGCATTCATTGGCATATCTCCTTATGTTGGCACTCAAACTTATATAGCACTTTTTGTATCAAGCTACTTTAATCTGCCTGTTTATCCTTTAATGATAGGTGTGTATATTACAAACCCTGTTACTATTCCATTTATTTTTGCTTTTACAACAAAAGTAGGACTTATGCTGCTTGGTATGGACAGCTCATTTACTTTTGACTGGGATAATGTAACGCTGACTTCACTTTTTGAAGCAGGTAAAACCCTTTTTATACCATTTATTGTAGGCACTCATTTTGTAGGTATAATATGTGCCATACTAACTTATTTTATTATATATTTTATAGCTAAAAGATATAAAGTGTATAAAGGAAGTGATGAAAGCGGTAATGCAAAATATGGTATAAAATAAATTTATGTCACACATTTTTACAAAGTTCACATTTCCTTATTTTCTAATATTATTTATTATATGTTGATAAAGTTTACTATACTAATTAAGCATATTTTTTAA
>CAMWVK010000239.1 GCA_947177675.1 uncultured Mucispirillum sp. | reverse complement strand
TAATAATACAGATACATCAAATCCAGATACTATTAGCTGGTTACAGCTTGGGAAATTTAAGCCAGCAGCATCAACTGATTCGCCAGCTAAGCCAGTTATTGAAAAAGGTTTAGAAGGTCATAAAAGGGTATCAGTTAAATGGAAAGGTGATTATGAAGGTAATGATGCTGTAAGTTTATATGAAGTAATATACAGCAGTGAAAATAATAAAGAAGTAATAGAGAAAGTAGTAACAGATACATATAATATTGAGCATACGATATTACAGCTTTTAAATGGAGAAAAATATAATATAAAAGTTCGTGCCACAAATAGTGCAGGCAGTAGTGAAAGTGATACTATTATGCTGTCACCTGTAGAAAGTGTTATAGACTTTAATAATTTAGATACTGTTCTTGGAAAAACTTCTGGTAGATTTATTTATGCAGAAGATGTTCCACACAGTGATTTTTGGCGTATTGATGCAGCACATCCAAAAGGCGGCAGACCAAGTTCAGACAGACTTGTTCGTGGAAAAGAAACTGCACTTGGCAATTTATGGAGTGATGCAGTGCAGTATTATGTAAATGAAAAACTTAATGAAAAAACTGATTTTGCTGTTCTTGCAGGCGAGATGATAACAAATGGTATAGAAGACAGTGTTTCTATTACTCCAAAACTTTTAATGGGATTAACAGAAATAAATTATATAGAAGATACAATTGTTATAGTGTCTATAAAAGGAAAACATTTAATTAATCCAGATATAGACTATAATATTAGTTTAGATAGTTACCCACCATTAGGTGCTGATAATGTTGCTGTATCTCTTTTTGGTCAGGCTGCAGCAATATATAGAAATGGGCATTATGGCACTGGAGCAGGAGCATCTGCCTATGCAACAAAAGCATGGCTTATGCCTTCAAAAGAAGTAAAATATACAATAGAATACCTGCCTTATAAATTATCTGAATTTGAAGAAAATTTTACAAATAAATGTGGTAATGTTGCTGATGCAGCAAACTATGATTCTGTTCGTGACCCTGATGGCTGTTATTTATTAAAGTATGATGATGTAGTTGACTATTATTCACCAAAAGAAGGTTACAGGCGTGGCAGGATACAGTCTGGCAGCCTGACTATTAACTCAAAAATTATTGAGCCAGAAAAAATATATAGAATAGCAACTACAAAAAAACTGGCTGATTCTATTTATACTGCTTTTATTTCTGCAGAAAGCGTAAAAAATACTGGTGTAGTATTTTGGAAAGCTGTGGCAGATTACATTAATGAACAGGGTAAAATATCTCCATACCTTGATGGCAGAGTAAAACTTTTTGGCGGTGTACCCGGAAATTCTGCAAACGATTATCAAGGACAGTAATTAATGTAAGTATAAGTGCTGGGCTGAAATATGTTTAGCACTGATTTATAAAAGTGTCATCAGTGCAGGGGAGCATTACAAATTTATGTTAAAGTTTAGCAGGACAGTATATATTTTATTATGTGCTTTTTTCCTTTTTTATAACAGCAAAAGTTATGCAGAAGAAAAAACAGAAATCACAACTGATGAAATAGTAGTTACAGATAAAAAAGAAAAAAAACAGTATGGCACAGAAATTACAAGAGAAGAAATAGACAGAACAAATGCTAAAAACCTTTGGGATGTTATAAGATATATTCCTGGTGTTACTTTAACAGACGGCGGCACAAGAGGCGATGCTTCCTTTTCTATTCGCGGTTTTTCAAGCTCTACAATTCCTGTAATAGTAGACGGTATATCTATCACTAACCCTTTTAACGGCTATGGTGACAGCAGCGGTATTTTAACAGATGATTTAGAAAATGTAGTAATACAGAAAGGCTTTTCTTCTATGCTTAATGGTGCAAATGGTATGGGTGGAGCTGTTATTTTAGTAACTGCAAAGCCAGAGAAACTTTTTGAAGGTAAGTTTAAAACTACATTAGAGTTAGACAGCCTTTTTAATACGGCAGCAGTAACACCCTCATTTTCATTAGGCTCAAAATCTTCTAAATTTTATATAAAAACATCTTTGCAGTATAAAGATATGGACCATTTCAGACTGTCTGATAAATATGAGCCAGTAGAAGGAAGCATACAAGGTAAAGGAAACAGGCTTTTTTCAGAAAGAAGTGATTTAAAAAGCACAACAATTATAGGAACAGATTATTTTGACGGTCTTGATATCTGGGCAAATTATGTATATGTAGATTCTGACAGAGGCTTAAATATACCAGAAACCACACCTTTATATGACATTACAGAATGGGGATATTGGAAAAGACACAGTATATCACTTCATGCAAAATATAATAAAAATAATGTATTTGTTGATGCTCTTGCCTATTATGATAAATATGACAACCTTTTTAACAAGTATGCGTCCCTTGCTCATTATGAGCATAACAGACCTTATGCTGTTTCTCTTTATGATGAATATGCTGCAGGGTTAAATATAAAAGGTGAATATAATTTTTTAAAAAATCAGTATATAAGAGCGGCATTTTCTTTCAGAGAAGATGACCATAAGGATTATTATGATGGTTATGATAATCTATATATAAAAGAGGATAAACTGTCCATTGGTTTAGAATACAGCATTGTTTTATTTGATAAACTTACTTTTTTAGTATCAGGCGGTTTT
Organism: uncultured Mucispirillum sp.; assembly: GCA_947177675.1. Lineage (GTDB taxonomy): Bacteria > Chrysiogenota > Deferribacteres > Deferribacterales > Mucispirillaceae > Mucispirillum. Next base: position 917 of record CAMWVK010000239.1, on the reverse strand, counting down.
GACAGTTTAATAGCAAGAGATTATAAAAGCAGAAATGATGAATTTGCTTCAATTATAGGTGTTTCAGAATATCAAGTTAATCCAAAAGACATGTGGCTTTTAGCTGCTCAGGCTGGTGTAATGTATGAGTTTATGGATAATAATGAGCTTCATTTAACTTATGCCAGAAGAAACCAGTTTCCAACAATGAGTGACAGATACTCTACAAGATTTTCTGAAACGCTGCCAAACCCAAACTTAAAGCCAGAAGTAGCAGACCATGTGGAGCTTGGCTATAAAGGCGTTCTTTTTGATATGCTTTATATTGATACAGCACTTTATTACAGCTATGTATCAGATAAAATGGGGATAATCTATGTGCCAGACCCTTTTGTGCCATATAAAGGAGTGGAGTTTATTACAAATGTTGATGCTGTTTCATTATACGGTTATGAACTGGCACTTGTGCTTTTTCCATGGGAATATACAGAAATAGGCTCTAATATGTCAGTTAATGAATATTATGTTCATAAAAGTGTATCAAGCTATAAAGAACTTACATATTCGCCAGAATTAACTATAAATTCTTATGTAAAAATTATTCCCTGCCGGTATTTTTCTATTACACCACTTGTGGAATATGTAAGCAAAAGATATACGGATTTAAGCGGTATAAATTGGCTGGACCCTTATTTTTTAGTGCATTTGTATATGACATTTAATATTAATGATACTATGAAGATTGATTTTGCTGTTACAAATATTACTGATGAAAATTATTCATACAGGTATGGCTATCCAATGGCAGGCAGAACTTACAGTATAGCTTTTAGTGGTGAGTTTTAATATATAATAAAATATATAATAATTATAAAAATTATTATTAAATATTATAAAATATACTTGAATTTATAATTTCTATTATATATAGTATTATA
>CAMWVK010000238.1 GCA_947177675.1 uncultured Mucispirillum sp. | reverse complement strand
TTACTATACTAATTAAGCATATTTTTTAAGGTAAAATATATGGTTGTTCATACTTTTGATGCATTTAAATCACGAAATTTTTCAATATATATTGCAGGGCAGTCAGTAGCATTAACAGGAATGTGGGTGCAGAAACTTGCTGTATCATGGCTTGTTTACCGTATTACTGAATCGCCTTTTTTATTAGGTCTTGTGGAGCTTTTATCAAATGCACCTATATTCATTGTCGGCTTAATTGCTGGAGCATGGCTTGAAAAGCATGATATTAGAAAGCTTATAATTGTTACACAGACTTTAACTTTGCTGCATGCATTAATAATGGCAGTGCTTCTTTTTACTAATACTATGCAGATGTGGCATATATTATTTTTAAGCCTTTATTTAGGTGTGGTATTTGCAATAGATATGCCTGCAAGACAAGCATCACTTATATTAATGGTAAATAAAAATTCTGATTTAAAAAGTGCCATAGCACTCCATTCTGTTATTTTTAATTTATCAAGGCTGATAGGACCTGCTGTTGCAGGCTTTATCATACATTTTACTGGTGAAGCTTTATGTTTTGCAATAACTGCTGTCAGCTATATTCCTGTTATTGCAGCATTATTTATTATAAAATTCAGAGCAAGGGAAAATAAAATATCAAAAAGACAAAGTGTTGTGCAGGATATAATTGAAGTAGTTAAATACTCTAAAAATGTATATTATATGCGTGCAATGTTTGCATTTTTTATAGTAGTAGGGTTTTTCTCATATTCATATTCTGTAATGCTTCCAATTTTTGCAAAAGATGTTCTGCATGGCACATCGCAGGTATTAGGATTTTTACAGGGCTTTTTTGGACTTGGTGCAATGACAGGGGCTTTTGTTGTTGCTGCTTTTATTACTATGAGAAAGCTGTCTAATGCTGTATTTATTCTTGTTTTACTGCACAGCATCTGTTTTATAATTTTTGGATTCAGCACTAATTACTATTTTTCACTTTTTATGATGGTGCCTGCTGGTTTTGGTCTTGTTTCTGCTCTTATTGCAACAAATATTTATCTCCAGTCAGCAATAAGAAGTGATATGCGTGGCAGGGCAGCAAGTCTTTATTCTATAGGTATATATGGTCTTGGACCACTTGGTGCATTTTTTGCTGGTATTATGGCAGAACATTTCTCACCACAGATTACAGTAACTGTATGGTGCAGTATAATGATTATTTCTGCTGTAGTTTTTGGCTTCAGGCTTAAAAGAGTAAATAGAGAATTAGAGCCTGTATGGCAGCACTTTGAAAAAAATTAAACATTAAAATGATAATAAATATAAGGCATAATGAATAAATTTTATTTTATATACAGAAAAATATAAAAATTGTCTTGTATTTATTTAAATAACATTGTATAGATATAATAGGTAGTAATGTAAGAGTTTATATTTATAAATTATTAAAGGGCTGATAATGTCAAAGTTAATATCAATCGCAAGTGGTAAAGGCGGCGTAGGAAAAAGTTTTTGTTCATCAAGTCTTGCTTTATCTTTAAGTGCAGCGGGTCATAGAACATTACTTGTTGATGCGGATTTAGGCGGAGCAAACCTGCATAACTTTGTTGGGCTGAAAGTGCCTGGTATTGGCTTATATAATTTTATTCGTGAACGAAGCGAGTTAAAAGATGTTATTGTTAAATCTCCAGCGGGTGTTGATTTTATTGGCGGCTCTGGCGATGTGCTTGGCATGGCTCACATTACTAAGTTTGAAAAAATTAAAATACTTACAAATATTCAAGAGCTGGATTATGACTACACGATTTTAGATTTAGGTGCAGGCACCAGCTTTAATATGGTTGACTTGTTTAATGTTGCTGATATAAAAATAGTTGTTATGAGTGGCGAGCCTACATCTATTGAAAATGCTTATGGCTTTTTAAAAGTTGCAATATACCGCCACATTGAGCGTTTTCTATCTAAAAGATGGGATTTTGAAGATATAAATAAAAAACTTCGCAGCAAAAGTATGAACTTTCCTAATGTGGAATCAATTATAGAAGCAACTGCTCATATAGATAAAGATATTGCTGCAGCAATTACAACATTTGTTGCATCATTCAAACCTGGTATGATATTAAATCAGGTAAAATTTAAAAGAGAACTTAATGTATTTTACGGATTTGAAAGTGTTGTTAAAAAATATTTAAGTATAGATATTGAAAAATTAGGATTTTTACCTTATGATGAAAAGGTAAGTGAATGTGTAAAATTATTAAAACCTTATTATCTGCGTTTTCCTGATAGTGAAACAGTAGGTTGTATAGACGATATCAGAGACCAGATGATAGCTAAATTATAGAGGTTTGCTAATGAGTGAAGATTTATTTGATGATGTTGAACAAAGTGAATATGCAGAAGAGATGGACCAAATCCAGCTTGTAGGTGTGAAACTTGGTGATGAGGAATATGCTGTTGATGTTCTGAAAATCAATACAATTATCAGGTCTATTGAAATCACAATTGTTCCTCGTATGGAATCATACATACTTGGTGTTATGAACCTTCGTGGTAAAGTAGTTCCTGTTATTGATTTACGGGTTCGCTTTAATCTTGCAAAAAATGATTTTGATAAAGCAACCAGAATAATTGTAGTAAACATTAATAATGAGAATATAGGCTTTGTTGTTGATGAAGTAACGGAAGTAATGCGTATTAAACGCTCTATGGTTGAGCCTACTCCACCATTAGTTGGTTCTATTGGTCAAGAATATATTTTAGGTATTTGCAAATATGATTCTAGATTAATTATGCTTTTGGATATTGACAGAGTTATCAATGAAAGTGAAGCAAGTGAAAGTGAGCTTCGTAAAAAAATGCTTGGTTCCGCTAAACAAACTGTTCTAGCTCCTATTACTGCACCAGAGCCTGCACCAGCACCAGTTCAGGAACAGCCTGTTGAAAATGCAATGCTTCCAGATGCAAACAGTGTTGCTGCACCTGTTATTGATACAGCATCATCTCATGCAGAAGAATTTAATGCAATAGAAACTGGCAGTGCTGATTCTGATGTTGAAGATAGTATTGATGCATTAATAGCTAAAGAATTAGCTATGAGAGAAGCAGAAACTGAAGAGTTGAATAAAAAAAAAAGGAAGCCGCAGCTAAATCCAGATGATGTGCTGCTAGATGCATTAGAGCAAAGTAATGCAATCTTTCAAATAGGTTCAGAATCTCAAGTGGAGCAGAACGATTTAGACAGCTTGATTGCTAACGAGCTGTCTAAGCGTGAAGCAGAAACTGAAGAGCTTAATAAAAAGCACAGAGAGGAAAAAAAAAATACTGATGTAGACATTGACCTTTCTGTAGTGGACCCAGATGCTGTTCCAATGGTTGAAATTATCACTCATCCAGTTGAGGAACAGCTTGAGGAAGAAGAAAGGCTGACACCAGATGTAGGTGATGATAAATCTCCTGCTGCAAACCCAACAACTGATGGAGAATCCGTTCAAGTGTCAATAAAAGAGTTAAAAAGAATTGCTGGTAAAATTCTATCTGGATATGAAACTGGCAGTAAACTTGATATAAATATAAAAGGTGAAA
>CAMWVK010000237.1 GCA_947177675.1 uncultured Mucispirillum sp. | reverse complement strand
GGATAATGAAGTGCTTTGCTGTCCTTATGATTATGAGCTTTTAAAAAATAATTATACATTATATGAAAACACAATTAAAGAAAGATACAAAAGCATAGAATATGCTGATTTAACTGTGAATAATAGAATATATGTAAAGGGGGTGCTCCATGCCTCATAAAGATAATATATATGTAGGGCTGGATATTGGTACAACAAAAGTCTGCACTGTTGTTGCTCGTCTAAATGCAGAAGGCGGTATTGATATTATTGGGCTTGGTTCTGCTCCAAGCACAGGTATTCGCAAAGGTGTTGTTGTAAACATTGATGCTACTGTTAAAGCAATAAAAGATTCTATTGCTATGGCAGAAAGAATGAGCGGTGTTACAATTAAAAGTGTTTGTGCAGGTATAGCTGGCGGTCATATTGAAAGTTTTAATGAAAATGGTGTTGTTGCTGTAAAAAATGGTGAAGTTACTGCAAATGATGTGGCAAGAGTAATAGAATCAGCTTCAGCAAAAAATATACCTGTAGGCTATGAAGTGCTGCATATTCTTCCACAGCAGTTTAAGTTAGACGGGCAGGATGAAATAAAAGACCCAATAGGTATGAGCGGTGTCCGTTTAGAAGTTGATGTGCATATAGTAACAGGTGCAGTTTCTTCAGCTGCAAATATTACTAAATCATGCTCAAAAGCAGGTATTGCTGTAGAAGATATTTATTTAGAGCAGCTTGCTTCAAGCGAAGCAGTGTTGACAGATGAAGAAAGAGAAATTGGTGTATGCTTAATTGATGGCGGCGGCGGAACAACTGATATGGCAGTATTTAACAGAGGTGCATGTTATCATACAGCTGTTTTACAGATAGGGGGTAATAACTTTACAAGAGATTTAACAAGCGGTCTTTCTACAAGTGAAGCAGAAGCAGAAAAAATAAAAATAACAGAAGGCTGTGTATTAACTGACTTAGTAGGTGCTGATGAAGTAATAAGCGTGCCATCAGTTGGCGGAAGACCTCCAAAAACTATATCTAAATCAGTTATGGCTCAAATATTACAGTTAAGAGCAGAAGAAATATGCGAACTTTTTTTAGGTGAGCTTAAAAACAAAAAATTAATAGATATGCTGCCAGCTGGTGTTGTAATGACTGGTGGTATGTCAAACTTTAAAGGTATTGAAGAACTTGCATCTCATGTATTAGGATTAAATGTGAGAGTAGGTCATCCTGTTAATATTGGTGGACTTTCTGACCAGGTAAATAACCCAATATATGCAACAGCAGTTGGACTTGCAAAACTTTATGCAAAAAAAGGTCATTCGCAAAACCTTATAAGCAGTGATTACAGTGAAGAAGGCTTATTTAAAAAAGTTGGAGACAGAATGAAAGACTGGTTAAAAGAGTTTTTCTAAAGTTATAGCAAAAGTAAATAAATAAAAAATGATATATCTGTTATTTTTAAGGCGGTAAAAATAATAGTGAAATGGGAGATATTATATGGACGATTTATTTTTAAATGAACAGATACCTTATGAACATGGAGCCATTATCAAGGTAGTAGGAGTAGGTGGTGCTGGCGGCAATGCAGTAGCAAATATGGTTGCAGCAAATATTGGAAGTGTAGATTATATTGCAGTGAATACTGATGCACAGGCTTTAAGAAAAAGTGGTGCTAATACATGTATCTTAATTAGTAAACTTGGTTTAGGTGCAGGCGGCAGACCTGAAAAAGGTAAAGAATATGCACTTGAAGCAATAGATGAAATTAGAAATGCTATAAAAGGTGCTGATATGGTATTCATTACTGCTGGTATGGGCGGCGGCACAGGGACAGGTGCAGCACCAGTTATTGCAGCAGAGGCAAAAGCAAGCGGTGCATTAACTGTTGCAGTAGTTTCCACTCCACATACAACAGCAGGAAGCAAAAGAATAAATATTGCAAAAGAAGGATTAGCAGAGCTTATTAATTATGTAGACTCATACATTGTTGTCCCAAACGACTGTATGCAGAATGCAGGTCATAAACTTACTTATAAAGAAGCATTAAAAATTGCAGATGATGTTCTTCGCCAAAGTATTCAAGGTATATGCGAAATAGCCAGTTCAGCAGGTCATATCAATATTGACTTTGCAGATGTTAGAACAGCTATGAGCCAGCAGGGTAAAGCTGTTATGGGTATAGGCAGAGCAGGAGGCGATAACAGAGCTAAACAGGCTTTTGAAAACGCATTAAAAAATCCGCTTTTATCTGATACTAATATTAAAGGTGCTTATGCAGTTTTATTAAATATTTCTGGAAATGAAGATGATTTATTATCTGATGAAGTAGAAGAAATTCAAGCACTTGTAAATGAATATGCAGGTGATGGGGCTCATGTTATAGATGGTATTATTTTTGATGACAGAACTGATGGCACAATATCTGTAACAATTGTTGCAACAGGTATTAATAACAGCAAAAACCCAGATAATTTAACAAAAGTAGATGAAATAAAAAAAGCAAAACCAACTGGAGCAGTAGTTACAAGCATGCAGGATAAACTTAAAAAAATATCAAGAGGAGACCATAACCTTCAAGGTATAAGCAATAGATTAAACGAAGATTATTTTGAAATACCAACATATTTAAGAAAACAAAACGACTAATATGAATATCGTCCATTTAATCAATGTGCGGTGGTTTAATGCCACCGCATGGTATGCTTTTAGGTTAATAGAAAGTGGGATACTTGCAGGGGATAAGGCAGCTGTTGCAGGGCTTACTGATTCACCTGTAATTAATATGGCAAAAGAATTAGGGGTGCAGACTGTTGAAGCACCTTTTACTTCTAACAACTTTTTTGAATTTTTTAAAAACCTGAAAAAAATACACAAGTTGATTAGTGATATTAATGCTGATGTTCTTGTATGCCACAGGGGTGAAATGTTTTGGATAATTGCTCTTGATAAGTTCATATTCAGAAGAAAGTATAAACTTATAAGAGTGCGGGGTGATGTAAGGCCGCCAAAAACTGATATATTCAGTAAATTTACTCATAATACAGCATGCAGTCATATTATTACTTCTGCAGAATTTATTAGAAATTTTTTTATAGAAAAAGTAAATACTAATGAAAATCATATAGATACAATATATGGTGGAGTAAATAGAAGCATTTTTTTTAAAGATGATAAAAAACGCAGAAAAGTAAGGCAGTATTATAATTTTAAAGATGATGATTATATTGTTAGTGTTGTAGGCAGGTTTGACCCTGTAAAAGGTCATAATGTCTTTTTAAAAGCATGCAGCAAAGCATATAAAAGCGGATTAAAAGAATTAAAAATTATACTAGCTGGATTTCCTGAAAATATTAAACTTGATGAAATGCAGCGTATGATAGATGATAACGGACTAAAAGATATTACTATCATTACAGGTAAGGTTGATGATATTACTGGCATTATGAATGCTGCAGATTTAGGGGTAATATCTTCTTTGGGCAGTGAAGCTGTGTGCAGAGTTGCTATGGAGTTTATGGCATGCGGCACACCTGTAATATCAAGCAATGCAGGAGTTCTCCCAGAAATGCTGCCCAGTGAATTTAGATATGATATATAT
>CAMWVK010000236.1 GCA_947177675.1 uncultured Mucispirillum sp. | reverse complement strand
GGTTTTATCTTTATATAAGGTGGAAATAAATTTTGTCTAGGGAGTTTATAAAACAGCTAAATGACCGACAAAAAATTTATCCAGCACAGTAGAAAGAAAAAAGACATAAACATAGGAGAGATAAATGAAAAAAGAAGTGGTAATTGCAACAAGAGGTTCAAAACTTGCTTTATGGCAGGCAGAATATATTAAAAGTGAAATAGAAAATTACCATAAAAATGTATCATGCAGGCTTGAAATAATTAAAACAATGGGTGATAAAATATTAGATGTTCCTTTAGCAAAAATAGGAGGTAAAGGGCTTTTTGTAAAAGAAATAGAAACAGCACTTCTTGATAAAAAAGCAGATTTAGCAGTGCACAGTATGAAAGATGTGCCTATGGAACTGCCCTCTGGGCTGGAACTTTTTGAAAGTCCAGTATGTGAAGAACCTCAGGATGCTTTTTTATCTATCAAATATAACTCTTTTGATGAGCTGCCAAAAGGTGCCTGTATTGGAACATCATCACTTAGAAGAAAGTGTCAGCTTTTAGAATTAAGACCAGATTTAGAAGTGCTTGATTTAAGAGGAAATGTGCAGACACGCATGCAGAAATTAAGTGATGGTATGTATGATGCTATAATACTTGCTTATGCAGGGCTTAAAAGGCTTGGAATAGTAGAAAATATAAAGGAAATACTGCCAGTTGAAAAAATGCTTCCTGCATCATGCCAAGGGATTTTGGGTATTGAAATAAGAAGTGATGATAATGAAATCAAAGAAATATTATCATTTATAGGGCATAAAGACAGCTATACAAGAGCTCGTTGTGAAAGAGCATTTTTACGCAAACTGCAAGGTGGCTGCCAAATACCTATTGGCTGTCATTCTGTGCTGCAAAATGATAAGATTTATGTAAAAGGTGTTATATATAACCTTGACGGTAGTAAAAAAATTGCAAAAGAATATACTGGTGATAAAGCTAACCCTGAAGAAGCAGGTATTAAACTTGCAGAAATGGTGCTTGCTGCTGGTGGGGATAAAATATTAAAGGAAATATATTCATAAGTTTATGAAAATTTTTGACAGCCCAAAACGGGTGCTTGTTACAAGACAGTTTGAACAATCCGGCACATTTGTAAACGCATTATCTGCAAAAGGTCATTATCCTTTTTTACTGCCAATGATTGAAACAGTGCAGTTATGCCCTGTAATTGAATCAGGAGAATATGAAATTATATTTTTCACAAGTGCTAATGCTGTAAAATATTTTGCTCCATATCATCATAATATCCACGGCAAAGCATATATTGCTCTTGGAGAAAAAACAGCTCATGCTATGGAAGTATTTTTAGGAATATCAAGCCATATAACACCTACTGTTTATGACTTAAATAATGCTATGCAGATAATTTATTCTATACCTTTGCAGAATGCCAGAATATTATCTCCGGGAGCAGAAAAACGGCTTGAACTGCCTATGGAACAGCTGCATGCAATGGGTGCAGAATTAATTACACCTGCAGTTTATGAAACAACATTTGCAGAATATCCAGAAGGATATGTAGATAATTTTATTGTTGAAAATAAAATAGATACAGTCACATTTTGCTCACCAAGTGCTGCAAAATCATTTTTAAGACAGTTTAATGGAGATAAATCTCTATTAGATATAGTAAGCATAGGCACAACAACAGCACTTTTTCTTGATAAAAAGGGGATTATATCCAGATATCCAGAAAATTTTACTGTTGAGTCTATGGTTGAAATAATATAAGGAGTATATTATGTTTCCAATAACCCGTTCAAGAAGACTAAGGTCTAGTAAAAACATTAGAAGTATGGTAAGAGAAACAACTCTTTCAGTAAATGATTTTATTTACCCTTTATTTATATGTGAGGGAAAAGGCATCAGAAATGAAGTGTCCTCAATGCCTGAAATATATAATTTAAGTGTAGATGAAGTTATTAAAGAAGCAAAAGAAATAGAGAGTTTAGGTATTAAATCTGTTATACTTTTTGGTATTCCAGACCATAAAGATGAAGAAGGCAGCGGTGCTTATGGCAGCAATGGTATTGTGCAGAAAGCAATAAAAGCTATAAAAGATTATACAGATTTATTTGTTATCACAGATGTATGTATGTGCGAATATACAAGTCACGGTCACTGCGGACATATAGTAAATGGCGATGTAGATAATGACAGCACACTTGATATGCTTGCAAGAGAAGCATTATCCCATGCAGAAGCAGGGGCAGATATGGTTGCTCCAAGTGATATGATGGATGGCAGAGTTGCAGCTATTAGAACAATGCTTGATGATAATGGCTTTGAAAACATACCTATAATGAGCTATGCTGTTAAATATGCATCAGGCTACTATGGACCATTTAGAGATGCAGCAGATTCTACTCCAGCATTTGGCAGCAGAAAAACATACCAAATGGACCCAGCAAATAGACGAGAAGCATTAAAAGAAGCATTTCAGGATATTGAAGAAGGTGCAGATATTATTATGGTAAAACCAGCTCTTGCATATCTTGATATTATCAGAGATGTAAAAGACAGCTGTGTTGTTCCTGTTGCATCATATAATGTATCTGGTGAATATTCTATGATAAAAGCAGCAGCTAAAAATGGCTGGATAGATGAAGACAAAGTTGTTATGGAAACACTGCTTTCTATGAAACGAGCAGGAAGCGACTTAATCATCACATACTTTGCAAAAGATGCAGCTAAAAAATTAAATAAATAACTATACTGAGGCAGAAATAGTGTATAATGTTTCTGCCTTTTTTTGTATCTTTAATAAAATGCAGCATAAAATATTAAATCATCAAAAAAACACTATTCATTATTATATAAGTAAAAAAGAAGCATTTAATAAAACTATACTTTTTTCTCACGGATTAACTGCAGATTATTCAATGTTTGAAAAACAGGTGGAATATTTTAAAGATAAATTTAATATTATAATATGGGATATGCCACTGCATGGTAAATCAAAACAATGTGATTTTATTTCATATAACGATACTGCTGATATTATTTATAATATTCTAGCAGAAGAAAATATTAAATATATAACCCTTGCAGGAATGTCTCTTGGCGGCTACCCTTGCCAATTTTTTGCATCAAAATATCCAGATATAACATTAGGCTTTATAGGTATTGATACTACACCAGTAGGCAATAAATATTACTCTAAATTAGATAAATGGCTTATAAAGCATATATCATTTTTTGCAAAGTTTTTCCCTGAAAATATTCTAAAAAAAACAATGGCAAAATCTATTTCAAAAACAAAATATGCTTATGAAAAAATGGCAGATATTTATAGTCATTATACAAAAGCAGATATGATAAAACAAATGTATATGTATTATAAGCAGTTCATAATAGAAAATAAAGATATATCTTTAAAATGCTCTGTAATACTAATAGCTGGAGAACAAGATAGAACAGGCAAAGTATTGCATTATAACAAAAAGTGGGCAAAAGATATAAAAAGTAAACTGTATATTATAAAGAATGCTGCTCATTTTTCAAATACAGATAATTATGAAGAAATCAATAAGATAATAAATAAGTTTATGGA
>CAMWVK010000235.1 GCA_947177675.1 uncultured Mucispirillum sp. | reverse complement strand
CATATATATTCTTTAAAGAGTCAATAGATACTCTAATTTTTTCAATATTATTTTCTATACTTGCTTGTATTTTTATTTTTTCAAATTTATTACTTATTTCTGCATTATTTTTCGGATTAAGTGCATTGATTAGATATGTATTATTATCAGTCATTCCATCTGTTACTATATTTATAAAGTATTTAGAATCCATATTGTTTTTAATTAGTATCATATTTGGTACACTTTGTTCACTAATTATTGAAACGATTACTTTTTTACCCATATCTTTCTCCCTTACTTTTCGTATAATCTAAATCTAACATGTTTAAATTGTTTTATTAAATTAACAGTTCCATTATCATCCTTTTCCTGTAAAGAAATTCTTTCAGTAGTGGTATAACATGGATACATATTTATACTAAATGCATAGTTTATCATTTGATATGTTGCCCCCATATCACCTTGGATAAGTGCATAATCTCCAGATTTGGCATTTTCTTTAAGCCATAAACGAATAGGATTTAATATATCATGTATTTTTTCTGGCTCTGGTGGAATATTGCTCCAAAGTGAATACAGATTTTCAGGCATATATATAATACTACTTATTTGTAATTCGCTGTTTATATCAGATATTTGCTCTTCAGTAAATTGATGTGAAAGTAAAATAAAAATATTTGGCATAATACATCTCTCCATTATATATATTATATACTTAAAATAAAATAAATGATAGAATTATTTTTTAAAAAAAAAATTTAAGCCTAATTCATTAATAAATAAAAGAATATTCTGAATATATATTTTTTTACTGTATATATGAAACAATACTAGGTAAATGATATTGCAAAATAATGGTAGTAATGTTATATTAACATAAGCAGAACTGAAAGTATTATAAAATATAATAAAAGGTATATATGCAAATAAATTATCGCAGAATTAAATTGACTTTATTTTTTGAAAAAAAATTTACAGTCAATATTCCTTTTGCTTATGTATTTCGCTCTGTTTTAGGTAATCAACTACATTATCTTTCATGTGTTTTAAAACAGCAGACATGTGGTGTCTGCCCACTGCGGTTTAAATGTGCATACAGTGTGCTTTTTGAAAACCCAGTTGATAAAGATAATATAGTAATTACTGGCAGAGATAAAGCACCATCACCATATATTATGCAAGCAGAATATTATAAAAATACAGAGATAGATAAAATTGATATTAATGTAATTTTTACAGGTACAGGTGTTGATTATATTTCATATTTTCTTTTAGCTGTAAAAAGAGCTGGTGAAAAAGGTATGTTCAAAGAAAGAATAAAATATGAAATGGGATATATTTCATGTATAAATAATAAATACAGCCTAGAATTTGATTTTACAAGCCTGCCACTTGAAATATATACTTTTAATGAAGGAAATGAAATAACCCATAAAAAATTTAATATTCAGTTAATTACTCCATTTAGATATAAAAAATCAGGTAAATATGAGTCAAATATTACTATAAATGATATACTTTTATCAGCAAAACGCAGAGTTGATATACTATCAGCCTTTTATGGAGATAAAAGTATAACACCAAAACTAACCTTTATAGAAAACAGTAAAATAATAGGCAGCACTTTTTCATGGATGGACAGCTCCAGATATTCAAGAAGGCAGGATACAAATATGAAAATAGGCGGTATTATTGGCAGTATATTGATAGAGGCAGATTTTTCACAGCAGCATTTATCACTGCTTGAAGCAGCAAAATTATTTAATATAGGAAAAAATGTGTCCTTTGGTTTAGGGCATATAGATTATGAGGAAATATGATGGATAAGGAACAAAAAGATAAAGTACTACTTTTAAGTATAGTTACATTTTTGCAGTTTGCAGGTATAGTAAAGGAAAGATCTAATAATTTTAGGACTGATAAAATTGAAGCAAGCCGTTCTTTCTTTAATGAACTTATGAATTATAGTGCTTATATTCACGGTTTGTGGTCAGATTATTTTAAAGAACAGGATATTTTTAGTTTTTCAGATAATTTATTACAATATCAAGAAACAGCTCATAATATAGCTATAGGCATGGATAAAAGTGTTAAAAATTACACATCACATAATCTAAACACTCAGCTTGCACATTTAATATCTAAAATTACATTGAAAAAATCATCTTCTGTGAAAGCACTGCCTTTTAAAAAGTTTGATTATGAGGCTATTTTTCCACTATATGAAAATGGGGATAAAATCAAAGCTCAAGAATATTATAAAGAAGCATACAATAACATATTAAAAGGTACTTCAAAAATTATAATGCAGGCAGAAAAGGATAATAATTTATTTGCAGTTTCTGCTGCATTAGATTCTTTATTTTTTGAAAACCTATCAAATATTCCTGCATTTTTAGGTAATGATATTGTAGATATTTCCCTTTATGAATATGCTAAAATAGTCGCTGCATATACATCTATATTATTTATACAGCCAGAAAGTTTTGCATTAATCAGGGGTGATTTTTTTAGTATTCAGAATTTTATATTTAATAAGGGTGCATCTAATAAAAATCCTGCGAAGTCTTTAAGAGGTAAGTCTTTTTATGTATCTTTAATGTCAGACATAGCATCGCTGTATATATTAGAGGAACTTGGACTTTCTTATTTTAATATAATGATGAATGCTGCAGGTCAGTTTGAAATTGTATCATACCATAATAAAGATGCAGAAACAGCCATAGAAAAAGTTGAGAAAAATATATATAACTGGCTTTATGAAAAGTTTTATTGTTCTGTATCTCTGAAAGTATCATATATAAAGTGTTCAGAAAAAGATTTTAGTAAAAAAGGATTTAGTAAATTAAGATTAAAAATCCTTTACCAAAAAGATATATCTAAGCTTACTCGTTTTAATTTAGTGGAAAAAGATGAGTTTATCTTTAAAGACTATCATAAAAAATTTAAGAAAGATACATCTCTTTGTGTGTATTGTGGTGTAGATACAGTAGATACTCAAGCATCAAATGATGGAAGTAAAGATGTATGTAAGAACTGTTATTCTTATATAGAGCTTGGAGAAAAGCTGACTAAGGAAGAATATATAAATATTTATCATGATGATAAAGGTATTTTTAATAGATATAATTATGCTTATGATAATAATTATAGGAAAGATGCAGTCCATAGAATGCATATAAATTTATTAAAAGAAGAAAAAAGTGGGTATAATTGCTGCAATGTAGTTCATTACAGCAGCTATGTTGTGAGAAATGATAATGGAGATATTCGCTCGTTTGATGATATTGTAAAATATGGTTCTGGTGCAGAGATACTGGCAGTATTAAAAGCTGATGTAGATAATTTGGGGCTAGTATTTTCATGTGGACTATCTAAAAAGGATGATAAGTATAATGTAATAGACAGTGAGATAACTTTTTCAAAAACGAATATGCTTTCTAGAAGTATACATAACTTTTTTTCTTATTTTTTGTCATCTGTTATGGAAAAGGAAAAATTGAATATATATACAGTTTTTGCAGGTGGAGACGATTTATTTATTGTTGGTAAATATAATGATATTATAAAATTTGCTAAAATCTTAAATGATAAATTTAAAGAATTTACTGGAAATAATAAA
>CAMWVK010000234.1 GCA_947177675.1 uncultured Mucispirillum sp. | reverse complement strand
CGGGTGACGAGACTTGAACTCGCGACCTCAACCTTGGCAAGGTCACGCTCTACCAGCTGAGCTACACCCGCTTATATGCAGGAGATGACTAAATTGTGTATGCGGATGAAGGGACTCGAACCCCCACGCCGAAGACACTAGATCCTAAGTCTAGCGCGTCTACCAATTCCGCCACATCCGCGTAATTTGTAAAAGGGTGGATGACGGGGCTTGAACCCGCGACAACAGGAGCCACAATCCTGGACTCTACCAACTGAGCTACATCCACCGTGCTATTCTCATTAGAGTTAAAATTTATAATACTTTTTTTTATCATTGTCAAGTAAATTTTTTTAATTATATGAGAAAATATATATTTATGCTTTATATCTGTTTTGGTTATTTTAATAAATTTAAAAATTATACTTGACATCCCCCCCCCATGTTAAAATAAGCCTGTCGACAAAAAGAAGCTTCTTAACAACATTAATGGAGTTTATAATGAAAAAACTGCTTTTTTTAATACTGCCTTTTATTTTACTAGGCTGCGGTGAAGACAATTCAAGTGATACTGTTTTACCACCTTTAACACCAGCTTCTATTATAACTGTTACCCCTGCTGCTTATGATTTTGGAATAGTAAATGCTGATAATACTAAACAAACTACTTCTTTCACCATTGATACTGATGGTTTTGTAACAAACCGTTATGGTGTTGATGTTGTTGATATGTTAGGTCTTAATGCTGATGATGCAGAAAATACATTAAAAACAATGTATCAAAACCAAACAATGACTGGTTTATTTTCTCTTTCTTTTACTCCAATATGTAAAGGATATATAAATGGCAAACTTTTTATTGTTACAGATAGATATGGTGGTGCATCTATAACAATACCAATTACTGCTGCTGTTGTAACAGATGATACAAATACATTACCTAAATGCAGCAGTGAAAACCCTGTTATTACTGTTGCTTCATCACCTGAAAATATGATAAGAATAGAAGGTACTCAAAAATATATTGATTTTGATGCTGCTGGAAATAATAAAATAACAATCACAGCAGTATCAGACACTTATCTATCTGGTGGTTATTCAGGCACATTAACAGGCGGCACTTTTGATTCAACAGTTACAGGCTGGGAATTAAAAGATAACAAGGTATCTGCAAAAGCTGAAATTACATTTAATCCCGCTTCATGCTCAGGTCCTGCGTCTGATAGAATAAGAGTGAATGGACTTGATGAAACAAGTGCGTCTTCATACCTATACATTATAGGCACAGGAACAGCAACTGCTGGAACAGAATGCAGTAACAGATATCCACTTCAAACAAATTAAGTTATCAAGTTGATTAAGTTATAATAAATATGCAGCAGTTTTATTCTGCTGCATTTTTGTATATTAAAATAACCAGATAATACCCCGTTTTTTTTAAACAGCAGAAACACATACTAAAAAATATTATAGAAAAATTTTTTAAGAAAGATATAATACATAATTAAGGCATACAACACTTGTCTATTCAGAGCATGGTTTTTGGGCGAAAAATCTAAAATATATAAATCTATTTACTCTATGACAGTTTATATATTGATAAATATGCAACTTATCAATAGTTAATAATCTATGAACTTATCCAAAGAAAATGGACTGCTGCAAAAATAAAATATCTCTTTTAAAAATTTCTATTTTATTATATAACCTAAAATATTATATTTTTAAGGTTATTTTATGAATAAAGAATTAATGAATAATTTTATTAATAAATGGTATGGACAGGTTTCACTTACTCTTTTATCTGCTTTGCTTTTAATACTATCTACTGCAGGGTTTGGGTTGCCTTTTACCGTATTTTTTGCTTTTATACCACTTTTATTTGCATTAGAAGCTCAAAAAAGCCGTCCTGTAATTTGCGGCTGGCTTCTGGGATTTTTATACTGGACAGTATGTCTTTCATGGATGATGATAACATTTGGATATTTCGGCGGTGCACCACTTCCTGCAGCATTTGCCTTATTGATGTTTATAGCATTATCTGGCGGCTTTTTCTTTTTTGTTCCATTTACTTATGCCGCTGCTAAAATCAGTAAAAATCCTGTTATTTTAGCACTTGTATTTATTGTGCTGGAAGCTGTGAAAGGCAAAGTTTTCTTTGGTGGTGTGCCTTGGCTTAACCTTGCTCAGTCTCAGTATGAAAATATATTGATAGTGCAGAATGTTTCTATATTTGGAGAATACGGGCTTTCTTTTATTATTATGCTTATTAACTTCTTTTTATATTACATTATAAAAGATTATAAAAATAAAAGAAATTATTATATGCTTGCTGCAACTGTCATTATTATGATACTTCCTGGAATATACAGGGCAGTAAACCCTGTGCCATACAATGAAACTAAAAAGATAGCTGTTGTGCAGCCAGCATACGAACAGGAAATTAAGTGGGATAATAACTACAGAATACAAATAATTAATGAAGTCAACAGCCTTGTATTGCAGGCATATAATGCTGATGTTGATATGATAGTGCTTCCAGAAAGTTCATACCCTGCAAAAGTGCTTTCTACTGATATGATAATGTCTGTTCTTAATAAAGTTTCAGAAAAAACACCTGTTATCTTTGGTGCTGATAGAAGAATAGATATAGATAATAAAAGCAGACTTTTTAATACTATGGTTCTGCTTGATAATAAATCACTATCTTTTTATGATAAACGCCACCTGACACCTTTTGGTGAATATTTTCCATTTGAAAAACTGCTTGCCCCAGTAAAAGAATTTTTCTTTGGTCCTGGGGATATGTTCAGCTCTGGAGAAAAGGCAACTGTCCTTGCTTCATCTAATAGTGGAATTTATGCAGGTCCTGTAATATGTTTTGAAAGTGCATTTTCCTCCCTTACTGGTGAGCCTGTCCAAATGGGTGCTAATGTGCTTGTAATCATATCTAATGATACATGGTTTGGTAAAAATCAGGGCAGAATACAGCATTTAGCAGTTGATACTATCCGTGCAGTAGAATATGGCAGAAGTGCAGTCAGAGCCACTCAGGACGGTATAAGTGCATTCATTATGCCAGACGGGAAAATACCGTTAAAAGAAGATAAACAGATACCTGCAATATTGATTTATGATGTACCTGTAACAAATTTTATGACATTTTACAGTCTTGCAGGTAATATTTGGATTGCAATTCTTATACCTTTGCTTTATTATCAAATAAAGAGAAGGAAGATGGATAGTATAAATGGATAATCAATACATTCTTATAAGCCTGAATTACTTTGAAATATTAACTGCTGCATTAGTTTTATTATATACTTTTTTATTTACTGAAAAAAGTATTTTACTAAAATAATAGTTTCTGCTATTAATAAATCAATACTCTTGCTTAGATGTATTTTTAAAAATAAGAAAGATAGTAGTCAGGATATGAAATCTGATGATATGGAGGAAAAATAATGGGCAGCATAGGACCATGGCAGGTTATTCTAATACTATTAATTATAGTATTACTTTTTGGAGCAAAAAAACTCCCACAAATTGGTAAAGGAATGGGTGAAGCTCTTAGAAATTTCAAAAAATCTGTTAATGATATTGACGATGCAACAGATATTACTCCTATTG